>JACRBX010000075.1 GCA_016219225.1 Deltaproteobacteria bacterium | reverse complement strand
GAATCAGGTGTTCCTATATCCCGCCAATAATGGCCCCGGCTGATAAAGGCCCGAACCGGAACGCCTTCTTGAATCATCTGCTGATAGACCGGGATAATATCATAACTGCCGGTAGAAGGGAGAAAACCGAAGATCTCCTGGCCCAGGATATGTATGCCGGTAAAGGCCAATCCTTTTCCTCTTTCCTGTCTGAAATCCCGGATACGGCCCGACCCATCCACTGCAATCTGGTTGAATTCAGGGTAATCGTGCAGAATCAAAGTGACCGGCCCCGGTCCGCTTTGATGAAAATCAAGGGCCTTTTGTAGATCGATATCCGTAACGATATCCCCGTTGAACACCACGAAGGGGCTTTCCTTCCAGAAGCCCCGGGTGCCGCCGATCCCGCCGCCCGTCCCCAGGATTTCCGGTTCGTAGCGGGTGTGTATTTGAAACGGCCGGCCCTCTTTTTCGGATTGAACAAATTCTTCTATTCGGGGGGCAAGGTGATGGGTATTGAGGACCAGCCGGGAGATAGAAAATCGATTCAGGAAATCGAAGGTCAGGTCAAGCAGGGGCTGATTCAGGATCGGGAAAAGGGGTTTGGGACGGCCCAGGGTCAGGGGAAGGAGACGGGTCCCTTTCCCGGCCGCCAGAATCATGGCTTCCATGGCTAAAAATCAGAATCCAGGAGCCAGAAGCCAGAAGCCAGAAGAGAAAAACAATCTTCAACATTCTGAATTCTGAATTCTGAATTCTGAATTCCTGTTCTTTTATATTCCCAGATAGGCTTCTTTGACATGGGGATTATTCAGGAGTTCTGCGCCGGTCCCTTCCAGGACGATACGCCCGTTTTCCAGGACATAGGCCCGATGACAGATGGACAGGGTGTGTTTGACATTCTGCTCCACCAGAAGGACGGTCACCCCTTCCTGATTGATTTTTTTTATCATTCGAAAGATCTCCTGCACCAGTACCGGAGCCAGCCCGAGGGAGGGTTCATCGAACATCAGCAGTTTAGGAAGGGACATGAGCCCCCGGCCGATGGCACACATCTGCTGTTCGCCCCCGCTCAAGGTGCGGGCATGTTGTTTGCGCCTTTCTTCAAGACGGGGGAACAGACTGTAGATCCATTGGAGGGTTTCCTTCCTTTTGGATTTAGCCAGGGGGGAAAGGGAGCCCATAATGAGATTTTCTTCTACGGTCATTTCCGGGAAAAGGCGTCTGCCTTCCGGGACATGGGCAATACCCTGTTCGATGGTTTTATGTTCGGGAATCCGGTCCAGTCTTACCCCGTCGAATTCGATGGACCCCTTCTTGGGACGGATGAGACCGGAAATCGTACGCAAGGTGGTTGACTTCCCGGCCCCGTTGGCCCCGATCAGGACCAGGATCTCTTTTTCCCGGACTTCAAAGGAGACCTCCCACAAAACCTGGACATCCCCGTAGGAGACCTCCAACTGATTGACCTTAAGCATAATCTTCTCCCAGGTAAGCCTCGATTACCTGCGGATTCCGGGAAACCTCTTCCGGAGTCCCGGAGGTGATCGACTGGCCGTGGTTGATAGCCAGGATTTTTTTCGAGATGCTCATGATCACCTTCATGATGTGTTCGATGATGATGATGGTAATTCCCTGCTTGTTGATGTTTTTAATCAGTCCGATAGCCTGATCGACTTCTTTGGGGTTCAGGCCGGCACAGGTCTCGTCCAGAAGAAGGACTTTGGGTTGCGTGGCCAGGGCCCGGGTAATCTCCAGGCGTTTACGGAGTCCGATCGGCAGGCTTTTAGCCGTCTGCTCCTGGTAGGATGAAAGTCCGCAAAAGGCGATGGTTTCCAGGGCCAGTTTACGGGCTTCCCTGAGGGTGTTTACCCGGCAAAAGGCTGAGGCGATGACATTATCCAGGACGGTCATTCTGGCCAGGGGTTTGACTACCTGGAAGGTCCTGGCAATGCCTAATTGGCAGATTTTATGGGTGCTCAGACCGGTGATCCGCTGTCCCATAAAATAAATATCGCCGGAGGTCAGAGGAAAGTAGTGATTGATCAGATTGAAGATAGTTGTCTTTCCGGAGCCGTTTGGTCCGATAAGACCGAAGATTTCCCCCTCCTCCACCTGGAAGCTGACCCCGTTGACTGCCGATAACCCTCCGAAAAATTTAACCAGGTCCCTGGCTTCAAAGATGATCATGAGGCCTCCCTTGCCGCTTTCCGAAGGAAAATTTTCTTGATTTTGTTCCAGTCTCCTACCAGGCCGTTGGAAAGGTACAGGATGGTCAGGACCACCAGGATGCCGAAGGCCAGGGCATGACCGTGACTGATCCATTGGGGACCCAGTCCAAAGAGGGCGGTGCGGAAAAGTTCCTGGATGCCGACCATGACCAGGGCGCCTACAGCCGGACCCCATAAGGTGGCCACACCGCCGATGATCCCGACCAGGATGGCCTGTATGGAGACATCATGGAGCGAAAATACGACCGCCGGGTCGATGAATCCCATATAATTCATATAAAAAGCCCCCACCGTCCCGGTGAAAAAAGAACTGATCATCAAGGAGATATTTTTATAAAAGGGGGTACTGATCCCCAGGGATTCGGCGGCATCCTGGTCTTCCCGGATGGAGACAAAATAATAGCCCCATTTGGAGTTCATGACCAACTTGATGATCCAGAAACAGGCGGCGGCGATGAAAAGGACGATATAATAATAGGGAAGCTTGCTGGCAAAGGTCTGGATGATCATGATCCCCACCATGCCTTCGGTAAAGTCCACCCAGTTATTGGCGACAAGCCTCAGGATCTCCCCGGAGGCCAGGGTGGCCAGGGCAAAATAAGGGCCCCTCAACCGGAAGCAGAGATAACCGATGAGGATGCCGAGGATTACAGCCGTTCCGCCTCCAAAGGCCATCCCCCACCAGGGAGAAAGTCCCAGTTTTGTATTTAGTATGCCGGCCGTATAGGCCCCAATTCCGAAGAAGGCCGCATGGCCGAAAGAGACCTGACCGGTAAAGCCGGCCAACAGGTTCCAGGAAGAACCAATGACCACCCACATGAGGACCAGGATCATGAGGTGTTGATAATATTCCTGCCGGACGATCAAGGGTAAAAGGACGGCCAGGATAAGAATGATGAGGCTGAACAGGCCCTGCCTTGGTCTTTTCATAACTAAACCCTCATGCCCGCCTGCGCGGGCGCTACGATGCATGAAAATGGAATTAAGAGAGGCTATAGGCTATGGGCTATGGGCTATAGGTCAGCTTTTTGCTGCTCCGTTTTTCCTCTCGCCTCGTACCTCTCGCCTGAATTTTTATTTTCGAACTAAACCCCCATGCCCGGGGCGGGCACCACGAAGAATGAAAATGTCTTTCGCCGACCCCTGATCCCTGATCCCTGATCCCTGATCCCTATTTTCGAACTAAATCCGGGTCACCCTTTTCAGTCCCCCGGGGAGGAAGATCAACACCAGGAGGAAAATGACCATACCCACCGCATCCTTATATCCCATGGAAATAAAGGTGGCCCCGAGGGATTCATATACGCCGAGGGTCAGCCCTCCTATGATGGCCCCCACCGTGCTCCCCATGCCCCCCAAGATAGTGATCACAAAGGCCTTCAGGGTAAAGGGGCCGCCGATATCCGGAAAAAGATAATAGACCGGAAGGAGTAAGGAGCCGGCAGCGGCATCCAGGGCCGAGCCAAGGGCATAGGTGGTGAAAGTGATTCGCCGCTGTGGTATCCCCATGAGCACAGCAGCATCCTTATCCTGGGCCGTGGCCCGGATGGAACGTCCGATATCGGTCTTCATGAGGAAGAAAAAAAGGCCGATAGTCAAAAGGATGGCGATGAAAAAGGCTATGGTCAGGGGGTAGTTGAAAGAGATTCCTCCCAGATAAATGGCCTTATTGGCATAGCCGGTGCGGACCGATTGGTAGTTGGAGGTAAAAATGAAGCGGGCTACTTCGGTCAGACAAAGGCCGATGCCGACGGTCATGAGGACCTGATTTTCCGGCAGGATGGATTCTTTCCCGATCAGGGGATCCAAAAGATATTTACCGATGAAAAAGGCCAGGATAAACAAGGCCGGCATGGTTACCAGGATGGACAGGTAAGGATCCATGCTGAAGTACTTAAAGCAAATAAAGGTGATGTACATGGAGGTCATCAGGATCTGGCCGTGGGCCAGATTGATGATGCCCATAACCCCCATGATCAGGGTCATCCCGATCCCGATCAGGGCATAAAGGCCGCCGATCAGGATACCTATGACAACGGTCTGGGTCATCTGGAAGAAATCGTTCATCCCCATGACCCCCATGACCATGCCGACAACAACCAGGGCATAGGGGACGCCGATGAGGATCAGGGCTGCGACTATCAGAATCCTGAAAAGAATGGCCATAGGTCCACCCGTAATTTGATTGTCTATGTGCTTATTGCCTGTATACCGACAAAATTTTGTAGATCAAGTTAAGCAACTTGCACTGCACGCGGATTTTTTTGCTAATGCGCCCCTTTTCCGTCTGAATTCTGGCTCCTGGCGCCTGAATTCCAGATTGGGTTATCGTTCCTTCCAGGGTTTATGCGGGTAGAGGTATTTGACCGTGGCGTATTCCTTGGGCCAGACACATTCCAGCTTGCCTTTGTTCCATTGGACCAGATAGGTGGCCACCTTGTTCTGATTGGTTTTCTTGCCGTAAGAGGTGAACTTGATCCGGCCGAAAGCGGTCATTAAATCGGTGGCGGCCAGGGCCTGACGGATATCTTCATGGGATAAGGACTTGGCCCTTTTCAGGACATCGGCAATGACGAACATGGCGGCATAGGCCTCAGCCCCATGATATTCCGTATCCTTCCCATGCAATTTTTTGTAATTCTTAAAATAGTCCATGGCACCGGGGAAGGGAAGGGTCGGGACCCATAAAGTGGCTGAGAAAACCCCATCCGTGGCCTTACCGGCATTTTGATAAAACTCCGGCAGGGTAAAACCGGCCGCCCCCCCGACAAAGAGTTTGGGGTTGATATCCAACTCCATGGACTGGCGCACGAGCAGGGACGCATCCATGATGTAGGAGATCATATAGACCAGATCAGGATTGGCGTTCTTGACCTTGATCAAAAGGGGTTTGAAGTCCACGGCTCCCTTTTCATAACCTTCCTTGAGGACCACCTGAATCCCTAACTCCTTGCAGGATTTTTCAAATTCCCTGGAGCCGCTGGTGCCGAAGAGGGAATTTTCAAAAAGGATGGCCGCAGTTTTGGGCTTGGCGACTTCCTTAAAGAAGGTTTCAGCGGCATCGGCATACTCGCTGACCGGAGGATTCAAACGAAAGACATAATTCCAGCCCTGCTCGGTGATAACATCGGCCGCGCCGGTATTAATCAAAAAGGGCATTTTGTTTTGCTGGGCCACCCCGGCGATTGCCCGGGTTTCGGAACTTCCGTATCCGCCCCCCAACAGGACCACTTTGTCTTTGGAGATGAGCTTTTCCGCAGCGGCCCGGGCGATATCCGGTTTGCCGGTGTCATCTTCAAAGAGTAATTCGATCTTGGCCCCTTTTATCCCGCCGGCCTTTTGAATCTCATTGAAGGCCATCAAAAAAGAATTTTTCTCAATTTCCCCGAAGGCTGCTTGCCCTCCGGTCAGGGGAAGGATGATCCCTACCTTGATGACATCGGCGGCCTTGACCGGACTCGAAACACCCAAAGTTCCAGTTAATAAAAAAATCATACCCAAAAGATAAATCCATTTCCCTCGTCCCATAACACCCTCCTTTGTTTAAGATTTCAAAAAACGAAGTATGATGAATGAACAATTATGTAATAATACTTTGGTAACTTGGTGAATGTCAATAAAAAATCCTGATTTCAGGCGGCACCCGGAGGCCTTTTTGGACGCAGATCGACTCGGATCGGCAGATTTTCGCCGATCGTGCAGATTACCAAGATTTTGAATATAAAGATTAGTTTTCGGCGGCGATCGGCGAAAATCGGCGTCCAAATTTAATTTTACCCCTTAAAATCGTCGGTCGATAATCCGAAGCGCCTCATCTTGTCGTAAAGCGTCTGCTTCGGCAGCCCCAGGGCTTCGCTGGCCGCCGATGCCCGTCCCGAGTGGCTCCGGAGCGCCTCTTCGATAAGATGGCGTTCGAACAGATCCACCTGTTCTCCCAGGGAACGGGGTCCGGTTTTTGAGGCTTGCAGCGAACCGATTACACTGCTTTGCATGCCGAGGACGAATCGGGCGGCGATATTGCGCAGTTCCCGGACATTGCCCGGCCAGTCATAGGCCAACATCCGGTTTAATTGTGGTTTCGAAAGGGCCGGGGCCTCACGGTTATAGCGCTGGGCCGCTTCCATGACAAAATGTTCGAACAGCAGGGGAATATCCTCCCGCCGTTCCCTGAGCGGCGGGATGGTCAGTTCCAGGACGCTCAGACGATAGAAAAGGTCGATACGAAAGCGTTGTTGGGAACATAATTCCCGGAGGTCCTTACAGGCCGAAGCCGTCAGGACGCGACAGTTCATGGGGATAAGCTCATTGGAACCCAGGCGTTCGAATTGCCGCTCCTGCAGGGTCCGCAGCAACTTGCTCTGTAAGGAAAGGGGCATGGACTCGATTTCATCGAGAAATAAGGTGCCGGCGCCGGCGTGTTCGATCTTGCCGATACGCCGTTTCAAGGCCCCGGTGAAGGCCCCGGCTTCGTAGCCGAAAACCTCGCTTTCAAATAAAGTCTCCGGCATTCCGCCACAATTGATGGCCACAAAATTATTCTGCTGCCGGCTCCCATGTTCGTGCAGACAACGGGCCACCAATTCTTTCCCCGTTCCGGTTTCACCCAGAATCAAGACATCGACATCGGTGTCAGAAAGGTCCAGGATCGTCCGGCGTAAACTCTCAATGGCCGGTGAGTACCCAAGGATCTTGGACCCGATACCCTGCCGGTTTTCCAGCTTACGACGCAGGGACAGGACTTCCAGGGTCAGCTTGCGTTTATCCAGTGCCCTTTTGACTACCTCGCTCAGGTGTTCCGAAGAGAAGGGTTTTTCAATAAAGTCGTAAGCCCCTTCCCGTATGGCCTGGACGGCCATGGAGATGTCGCCATGGCCGGTGACCAGGATTACCGGCAGGTTTGGATCGATCGTTTTAGCGTGGCGCAGCAGTCCCAGGCCGTCCATCCCCGGCAGTTTGACGTCGCTCACCAGGACGCCGGCAAAATCGGGCACGATATGCTTTCGCACCTGTTCAGCCGAGTCATAGGCCTGCACCTCAAGACCGGCCAACTGTAAGGCCTGTTGGCTGCCCAGACGTACGGCCGGATCATCCTCAACAAAAAGCACCTTGAGCCCCTCAAACATAAGACCCCTCCGTATCGGCTGCCCGAAGTTCGATCTGAAATTCGGCACCGCCCTCACTATGATTCCGGGCCTTCAGCACACCGCCGAAATCACGCAGGATACCCGTTGAAATGGCCAGACCCAACCCCAGCCCCGCACCCTGTTCTTTGGTAGTGAAAAAAGGTTCGAAGAGATGAGGCATTACGCTATCGGGAATACCGGTTCCGCTGTCCCGGACCCCGATGAATACCCTTTCAGCCATTTGGGAGACGTCGATCTTCAGCCGGCGTTCCGGCACAGCGGCCATGGCATCCAGGGCGTTGCTCAAAAGGTTCACCAGGACCTGGGCCAAGCGGTTTCCGTCGCAGAGCGCCCACACCTCAGGTGGGGAAATATCCCGCTCCAGAACAACGCCCTCTTTATGAATACGTTGTTCCATCAGGGCTATGGTCTCGGAAATCACCCGGGCTACGGAAACCGGCCTGGGGTGGGCCGGTGATTTTCGGGCAAAAGATTTTAGTTGTCCGGTGATTTTTCCCATCCGTTCGGTCAATTGGCAAATGATTTCCAGATTGGCCTCCACATCGGAAACACGACCCCGTTGCAGCAAGACCACGGCATTATCGGAAAGGGTCCGCAAGGCCGCCAGAGGCTGATTTAATTCATGGGTGATACCACTGGCCATCTGACCCAGAGCGGCCATCTTCCCGGCTTGAACCAGTTCTTCCATGGCGTCTTTGAGGACCTGTTCGGCATGCTTCCGTTTATTGATTTCCTCCTGCAGATGGATGTTGGCCGTGCTCAGGTCGGCGGTGCGCTCAATGACCTTGAGTTCAAGTTCATCATGGGCACGCTGCAAGGCCTCCTTGGCCGCAATATTCTGGGCGATGGCCCGTCGGCGTTGTTGCAGATACAGGGCCAGGATCATCAGGAATCCCAAAGCCAGACCGGTGGCAAAAGCGGTATTGCGGGCCAGCACCTTGACGGGTGCCATGTTGGACAAGGTGATGAGTTGCCAGCCGGTTTCCGGAACAGACCTGCTGGTGGCCAGGACATAGGGCTCCAACAGGGACTGCATCACTTTGTTCTGAAGGGCTTTGGTAATGGTTATCAGGCGGGCATTTTTAGAAAGACGATCATCCTCTTTAAATCCAATCGGATCCAATGAACCGATTCCCCAGTATTGTCTGGTCCTGGCCAGTTTTTTTCTGGTTTCTTCCGAAAGCGGATTCAGGGTTTTGAATTTCCAATCCGGTACTGAAGTGAGAAAGACTACGCTGTTTTCATCGACCACCAGAACGGCCTCACCCCCGCCGCTCCAGGACTCACCGAGCTTATCGAGGCTGACCTTCAAAGCAGCCACGCCGATCAGTCTTCCGGCGTGGAAGATACCGTGGGCCAGATAATAGCCCGGCTCATTACTGACCGTGCCGATGCCGTAAAAGCGTCCGGTCGACCCGTGCCGGGCATCCTGGAAATAAGGGCGGAAGGCATAGTTCTTGGCCACGAAGCTCAAGGGCTGGTTCCAGTTGCTGGAGGCCAGGGTGAGACCCTGGCGGTCCATGATGTAAATCGCTAAAGATTTTGCTTCCCGATTAAGCTCTTCCAGGTAATGGTTGGCCGTGGCCACCTGCCTGGGATCATCCGGATGGAGCAGGAGATCGACCACTTTGTTGTTCAACCGCAATACCTTGGGCAGGTAATCATAGCGGCGTAGCTCGCTCAACAGACTGCCGACATAAATATCAAGCCGATGCTCGGCGTTCTGGCGTAAATTACGGATGCCGGCCCGTTCACTCCAGATATAGGCCAGATAGACACCAAACGAAAGCAGGGTAAGCAGCAGCAATCCTGAGACCATCCGTCCCTTGACGGGCCCGGTCCAGGGTGAGAATTTTTCTCTAACTTGGCGAAGTCTCAATAGTTACTCGTTGCTCGTTGTTCGTTGCGGGATGGTGGAGAAATCCGCAATCCGAAAACCGAAATCAAGTATCCAGTATTACCTGAGAAATCACCGGCCCGTCAAGGAATTATGTAGTGAAGTTAAATTTCTTGACTTTTGTTGACTTATTAAGATATTAAACCCTCATGCCCCCCAGGGGGCGCCACGAAACATGAAAATGGGTTTCTCCGCACTCCGAACTCTTAACCCAGAACTTTATTTTCGTGTTAAAGGCACCATTTATGAGTATAGGGAAAGGATGAGGCATGGAAAAAAATCTTGAAAAAGTCAGAACCATTGGTCTGGTGGCCCACAGCGGGGCTGGAAAAACCTCCCTGGGGGAAGCCGTTTTATATACTACCAAGACCATTGATCGCCTGGGCCGGGTGGATGACGGGTCATCGGTCCTGGATTTTGAACCCGAGGAACTGAAACGCCATTTGACCATCAATACATCTTTCCAGCATTATAATTGGAAGAAACACACGATTTTTTTCGCCGATACGCCGGGGGATGAGAATTTCATCGCCGATACCTTTTCCTGCCTCCAGGTCCTGGACGGCCTGGTGGTGGTGGTCGATGCGGTTGACGGAGTAAAGGTCCAGACCGAGCGGGTCTGGCAGGCCGCCGAACAATATGGAATTCCCCGTTTGATTTTTATTAATAAGCTGGACCGGGAGCGGGCCGATTTCCAAAAGACCCTCACCTCGATTCAGACCATCTTGAAAATCAAAACCGTTCCTTTTACCCTGCCCATAGGTATGGGTGAGACCCTGAAAGGGGTAGTCTCTCTTTTAAATAACAAGGCCCTGGAATATGCCGGTATCCAGGGGGAGGGGAAGGAAGTCCCCTTGCCGGCGGACATGGCCGATGAGATCCAGACCTACCGGGAAAGCCTGGTAGAACATCTGGCCGAAGGGGATGACTCTCTGATCGAAAAATTTCTGGAAGGGGAGGAATTGACCCCCGAAGAGTTATCCATAGGCCTGCGGAAAGGGGTCTTACGAGGGGGACTTTTCCCGATATTCTGCGGTTCAGCCTTGAAGAACATGGGGATCGACCTGCTTTTAGAGGCCATTAACAGCGCCTTGCCTTCGCCCCTGGATCGGGGCTCTCGAATCGGTCAGGATCCCAAAACGAAGGCCGAGAAGAAAAAAGAACCCTCCATCGAGACCCCTTTCGCCGCCCTGGCCTTCAAAACCCTGGCCGATCCTTATGCCGGCCGGCTGACCATCTTCCGTATTTTTTCCGGCGAAATTACGGCCGATTCCGGTTTCTATAATGTCAATAAAGGGGTGAAGGAACGGTTCGGACAATTGTTTGCCCTGGAAGGAAAAACGCAAAAACCCATTCCCGTCGGGTATCCGGGTAATATCCTGGCCGTGGCCAAATTAAAGGAAACCGAGACCGGCGATACCCTGGCCGACGAGAAAGACCCCATCCTTTTTCCTTTTACGTCCCCGGCCTCTACGGTCATTTCCTATGCAATTGAGGCCAAAAATAAGGGAGAAGAAGACAAGGTCTTTTCATCTTTAAGCCGTCTTATGGAAGAAGACCCGACCATACGCCTGGACCGGGATTCCCAGACCAAAGAGATCATCCTCTCGGGCATGGGTCAGGTCCACGTGGAAGCGACCGTTGAAAAATTAAAGAGGAAATTCGGGGTGGAAGTGATCCTGAAACCCCCCAAGATCCCTTACCTGGAGACCTTCCGCCAGCCGGCCAAGGGGATTGTCTACCGGCACAAGAAACAGACCGGGGGCCGGGGTCAATTCGCCGAGGTCCACATCGATGTCTTTCCCCTGGAACGGGGCAAGGGGTTTGAATTTCAGGATGCCCTGGTGGGTATGAACGTGCCCAGGAATTTTGTGCCGGCCGTGGAAAAGGGCATCTCTGAATCCATGCAAAGCGGGGTCCTGGCCGGCTATCCGGTGGTAGACTTTAAGGTCCGCTTTTATGACGGCAAGTCCCACGAAGTCGATTCTTCGGAAATGGCCTTCAAGATCGCGGCCTCCATGGCCTTTAAGAAAGCGGTCCAGCAGGCCCAGCCGATCCTGTTGGAACCCATCGTCAAGATTAGCGTCACCGTACCGGACGAGAGCATGGGAGATGTCATCGGTGACCTGAACAGCCGCCGGGGAAAGGTCTTGGGCGTGGATTCCAAGGGGAATTATCAGGTCATCCAAGCCCAGGTCCCCATGGCTGAAGTGGCCAGGTATGCCCCCGACCTGACGGCCATGACCCAGGGCCGGGGTTCCTTTCAATCCGAGTTCTCCCATTACGAAGAAATCCCGGCTTACATGAGCGAGAAGGTCATCCAGGAGGCCAAGGCAGCGCTGGAAGAATAAACGAAAAAAATTTCGGATTGCGGATTTTGGAATGCGGATTTCAAACAAAAATCCAAAGGAAAAGCTATTATTTGACAACCTCTTAAAAAGTCCGGAAGAGTCCATTTCCGTCATTCCCGCGCAGGCGGGAATCCAGATTTTGATTCTTCATTTAACCAGTAACCAGTAACGAGTAACAAACCCTTGATCCAAACAGGCATCCTGACCATCAGCGACAAAGGCTCCCAGGGGTTGCGCACCGATGAGGGGGGACCGAAGATCCAGACCTTGCTGGCTGCCGATTGTTATCAGGTCCGGATCACGGCCGTGGTCCCAGATGAAATCCCTTCGATTGTCGAAACCCTGGTGGATTGGTGCGACCGGGAAAAACTGGACCTTATTTTGACCACCGGGGGCACAGGATTGAGCCCGAGAGATATCACCCCCGAGGCCACCGGCCGGGTCCTGCATCGTGAAATCCCGGGCATAGCCGAGGCCATGCGCCAGGAAGGTCTCAAGCACACCCCGTATTCCCAACTTTCCCGGGCCAAGGCCGGAATCAGAGGCCAGACCCTGATTATCAACCTTCCCGGCAGCCTTAAGGCTATCGAAGAGATGCTCCCCGTAATCCTGCCGGTCATTCCCCATGCCCTGGAAAAGATCCAAGGGGACCCGAGGGATTGCGGGCGGTAAGTTTCCTCTGAAAATGAACACGTTGAATTCAAGGAAGCGAAACAACTTTTTGATCTCCTTGTTAACATCCTTCCCGAACCTTTTCAAAAAAGGAAAAATCATGGCTGGTATAGGAGAAGTTCCTTGATTTCGAAATCTTCTCCCCTTCGCCGATGGGTTTAAGCCCTGCCAGCTTCATATCATAATCGACCATGATCTTGATCAATTCATCAAAGGTGGTCCGGGGTTCCCAAAGGAGCTTTTGCCGGGCCTTGGTAATGTCCGCCTGGAGGAAATCGACCTCCGTAGGCCTGAAGTATCGGGGATCGATTTCGATTATCGCCTCACCGCAATGGAGCAGGCCTTCCCAGGTTGATGAAAAACTTTTGACCAGCCCCTTTTCTTCCCGGCCCCGGCCTTCCCAGACCAGTTCAATTCCTGCGTAAGTAAAGGCCTTTTCCAGGAACTGTCTGATGGAGTGGCTCTTCCCGGTACCGATGACATAATCATCCGGACTGTCTTGCTGGAGCATCAACCACATCATTTCGACAAATTCCGGGGCAAATCCCCAATCCCTTTTGGCCTCCAGATTGCCCAGAAAAATCCGTTTTTGTCTGCCCGACAATATATTGGCCAAAGCCCGGGTGATCTTCCTGGTCACGAAGGTCTCGCCCCTTCTGGGGGATTCGTGGTTAAACAAAATCCCGTTACAGGCATACAGACCGTAGCCTTCCCGGTAATTAACCGCCAGCCAGTAGGCATACACCTTGGCCGCGGCATAAGGGCTTCGAGGGCGAAAAGGGGTTTGTTCATTTTGCGGGGGAGGGGCCGCCCCGAACATTTCGGAAGAAGAGGCCTGGTAGAATTTGGTCTTGATGCCGCTTCTCCTGATGGATTCCAAAATCCGGGCCGTACCCAGGGCGGTCACATCCCCGGTGTATTCCGGCATATCAAAACTCACCCGGACGTGGCTCTGGGCCCCCAGGTGGTAGATCTCATCGGGTTGGATGTTATAGATCAAATTGGTCAATTGTCCCGAATCGGCCAGGTCGCCGTAATGGAGAAATAATTTAGCCTGGGCCGTATGGGGGTCAATATAGATATGGTCGATCCTTCCGGTGTTAAAGGTGCTGGCCCTTCGAATCAACCCATAGACCTCGTAATCCTTGCTTAAGAGCAATTCTGAAAGATACGAACCGTCCTGCCCGGTTATCCCGGTAATAAGCGCTTTTTTCATTTGATGATCCTTGTTGCGGGTTACGGGTTACGTTATTTTCGTATTAAGCCTTCATGACCCATGGAGGCACCACAAAGCATGAAAATGCGAATATCGAATAATGAATGTCGAAGTAAGGTTGGGTTTGAACCCGCAACCCGTAACCCGTAACCCGAAACTCGAAACCCCCATGCCTAAGAGGAAGCCGATTGCGCCACGATTCCCGGCTCGGAAACCCAGTAAGGGTTGACCAGATCCTCGAAGATGGCCAGGGCCGCTTCGGCCCCCTGACCGGCGGCGGTAACGATCTGCTTATAGCCGCCCTCCACATCCCCGGCTGAATAGATTCCCGGGAGGTTCGTGCGGTGCCGTTCGTCCTTTTTGATATAGCCGTCTTGGGTCAGCTCTATGCCCAGACGTTTTGCTAACTCCACGGAAGGTTGGTACCCGACGGCCACAAAGACGCCGTCTACTTCCATGACCAGCGCCTCCCGGGTTTGGTTGTTGATCAACTCCACTTCCCGCACCCGATCTTCTCCCCTGATCTCCTTAATTTCGGTGTTGAGCAGGATGGGTATCTTCTGGTCTGAAAGACTTTTGGTCAGATGGGCCTGGGCCCGCAAGGTATCCCGGCGATGGACCAGAGTTGCCTTAACGCCGATCTGGTGCAGGTGCAGGGCCTCGGTGACGGCACTGTCTCCTCCGCCGACGATGATGACCGGCCGATCCTTGAACAGGGGCCCGTCGCATGTGCTGCAATAGCTGACTCCCCGTCCGAACAAGCGTTCTTCCCCCGGGCTGCCCAGGTGCCGGTAAACGGCTCCGGTGGCCAGCAATACGGCCCGGGTCAGGAACCGCCGGCGGTTGGTGGTGACGATAATGGGCTGGCCGGGTTTAATATCCATGACCTCCTCCCCGGGAAAGATATTGGCATACTCCAGGGCATGGAGGGCCATAATGTCCACCAGGGCCTTGCCCCCCACCTGAGTAATACCGGGGTAGTTTTGAACAATGGGGGTCGTTGCCACCTGTCCCCCCAGGACACCTTTCTCAACCACCACAGTCTTGAGGCCGCTGCGGGCGCCATAGATCCCGGCCGTCAGGCCGGCCGGCCCGCCTCCGACAATGACCAGGTCCGTTTCGATCTGCGGCGCATCGTTGTCCGGAATAAAGATCGTCTCTTCCTTAAGTTTTTTGAGGCTGGCCATAAACAGTTCTTCCGGTTGGGCTCCTCTGGCGATCAGCTTCTCATTGGCAAAAACCAAAGGTGTGCCGAAGGCCTGGTACTGGTCGGCCAGTTCCGGCATGGCCTGGACATCGATGATCTCCAGGGAGATGAATTCAGGCCTCTCCACCGCGGCCTGGAGGGCGTTCCGGGCCTGTTGAGGGCAATAGGGGCAGGTGAGGCTGACAAAAAGCTTGATCTGACGGGGCTCGTTGATGTCCTTTAAAATCTTGAGGGATTGTTCTCCTAACCGGCTATTTCGGTGACCGATCATATTCAGGGCCTGGAAAAAGGGCTCTGTCTCATGGCCGAGGGGAACACCCAGCCAGCGGATATTAACCTGATCAGGGGCCAGGATCAGGGTCGGGGTATATTGAACCTGATATTTAGAGGCCAGTTCGTGTTTTAAATCGAATTCCTGAAAGCTGATTTTATCGGAAAGGCCGGCCAGGGAGCCCAGGACCTTCCGCGCCGCTTCGCAATAGGGCTCGTTTCGTCCGGGCCCGGTAAAAAGCAGGAGCTCAACTGTTCGGGGGAGCAGATCAAAAACCGCTTTCAGCAGGTCATTGACCTTTTCTTCCTCAGGCTGCTGAGTTTTTGGTTCGGTCTTTTTTTTTCTGAACACAGTCTTTCCCTCATTTTAAGTTGCAAGTTGCCTGTTTCAAGTTTGATGATCTTGCAAAAATTCGTCATTCCCGCGCAAGCGGGAATCCAGGCCAATCCCAACTTATCAGAAACACTGGATTCCCGTTTCTACGAGGAATGACGGAAAAGGGGCGCCTTCGTATTTTTTACGAATGTAGAAAGATGCAAGTTTCAAGGGACATGGTCCGACGAAAAGACCATTCCGCTATCCGCAATCCGAATTCAGATGGGGGGTTGCATTTTTCAAAAAACATTTTACTTTTATACTAAGCCCTCATGCTCAAAGGGCCGCCAAGAAGTACGAAACCAGTTTATTTGTATCAGTTTAGCTTTTTGAAAAATAATTTTCACCGCAGAGCCGCAAAGGGCGCAAAGAGGGAATAAATTTTCCTTTCTGTTGAGAGGACAGAAAGGAAAAAGCTTTCGCAACCCTTCTGCCGGCTTCAAAACGGAAGCCTTGTTTAAGGTCGACGAAGTCGACCGCGTAATTATTTGGTCGGAGGCCAAGTATGTTTTGTTCAATCCCGCCTCTCACGGGATTGAACAAAGATGTTTCTCTCTGCGTTCTTCGCGCCTTTGCGGTGAAAAAAACTCTCTTTTCAAACAGCTAAAGTGTTACGTTTATTTTAATTCCGAAATCCGAAATTAGCAATCCGAAATCGAAAGGAGATCTTCCATGTATCAAAGCCAGTACCGCCGAATGGACCGTTTAACCCAACAAAAACAAAACGATGCCTATGTCCATCAGGGAAAATGGCCTGAACCGACCGTCTGCGGCCAGTGTCAGAGCCTCTTTTCAGGGGGCCGATGGACCTGGAATAAAGACATTCCCCGTGGTGCCAACCAGGCCCTTTGTCCGGCCTGCCGCAGGATCAATGATGATTTTCCGGCCGGTATCGTGGAATTGAGCGGCCCTTTTTTCTCCAGCCACAAGGAAGAGATCCTGAACCTCCTGCGCCATGAGGAAGCCCTGGAAAAGCAGGAACATCCTATGGAGAGGTTTGTTAAAATACTTGACGAAGCCCAGGGGACGACCGTCTCCACCACGGGGATTCACCTGGCCCGGCGGCTGGGCGATGCCGTACACCGGGCCTATCAGGGCGAATATGATATCCAATACCTGGAAGATGAAAAATTTGTTCGCATCTCCTGGCAGCGGTGATTTCCTATTATTTTGGAAGTCAGGAAAAGCTTATTTTCGTCATTCGTCGTTTTTTCGTGAAAACGGGTCCCGCCCTTGGCGGGATTAATAAAGTTACGCCTGGCCTGGATTCCCGCCTGCGCGGGAATGACGCGTTATTACTTGGTCATCATTTCTGATGGCTATGTAAAAAGTCAAAGATTGCTCTTTTCCGTCACCCCGGTGAAAACCGGGGTCCAGAGGCCGTTCAGACCCTGTCACTGTATAATGGCTCATTGATTTTTAGGGTCCTCCTCTCTATAAGCCGGGAAATAACTTTCCGTCCCTGTTTCTTTTTCCGGTTGGCGCCCTCGACCGCTCAGGCGTTGCATGAAGACATAGAGGACCGGAACAAAGGGAATGGCCAGCAAAGTGGAAGCGAGCATGCCCCCGAAAACGGCGGTTCCAATGGCCTGTTGGCCGGCTGCCCCGGCCCCCTTGGCGAACAAAAGCGGAACCACCCCTAATATAAAGGCAAAGGAGGTCATCATGATGGGCCGGAAGCGCCGGCTGGTGCCCTCAATGGCCGCATCGATGGCGGACATCCCTTCCCGCTGGAGGTCCCGGGCGAACTCGACGATGAGTATGGCGTTTTTACTGGCCAGGGCGATCATCAACACCAGGCCTATCTGAGTATAGAGATTGTTGTCGAATCCCCGGATAATAAGGGCCAGAAGAACGCCCACCAGGGCCATGGGCACAGCCAGAATAACCGCGGCTGGAGAAATCCAGCTTTCATACAAGGCGGCCAGGACCATGAACACCAGGGTCAAGGAGATGAGATAGATGAAATAGGCCTGGTTCCCGACCCGTTTCTCCTGATAACTGGTGGCCGTCCAGTCATAGCCCACCCCCTTTGGAAAGGATCGGGCCGCCAGATTTTCCATCAAGGTCAGAGCCTGTCCGGAGCTGAATCCCGGAGCGGTGGAGCCGAAAATTGTCGCTGCCGGGTAGAGGTTGTACCGGGTGATCAATTCAGGGCCTTGAGTCGGCCTGACCTCGATCAGGCTTCCCAAGGGAACCATTTCCCCCCGGATATTCCGGGTATAAAGGTTTTTGATGTCCTCAGGCTTCAGGCGGAAACGGTCGCTGGCCTGGATGTACACCTGGTAGACCTGATCGAATTTATTGAACAGATTAACGAAGCTGGAGCCCAGGTAACCCCGGAGGGTCTCAAAGACGTTAGAAAGCGGGACCTGAAAGGATTGGGCTTTGGTCCGGTCGATATGAAGGTACAACTGGGGACTGCTGGCGTTAAAGGTGGTGGTCAGGCCTTGCAGGGTCTGTTCGGACCTGGCCCTTTCGATCAGTTCGCCGGTGGCCTTTTGGAGTTCGTCCAGGCCAAGGCTCTTCCGGTCTTCCACCATCATCTGGAAACCGCCTGACTGGCCCAATCCCCTGATGGACGGGGGGATGACTACAAAGGACAGGGCTTCCTGGATTCCGGAAAGATCCCGGTTAAGGCCGGCCACGATCTTTTCCTGGCTCAGGCCGGCCCCCCTTTTACTCCAGTTTTCATAGACCACAAAGGTGGTGGAAACCGTTGAGACATTCGCCGCATCCAGAAAGGAATACCCGCCGATGGTGACCCATCCCGAGACGCCCGGGGTCTTCTTCAAAATAGCGCTGATTTTCTCCGAAACCTCCAGGGCCCGCGGTTGGGCGGCGCCGTCAGGCAACTTAGCGAACAAGACGGCAAAGCCCTGGTCCTCCGTCGGGAGAAAACCGCTGGGCCGATGGACAAAGGCCCAGCCGGTCAGGGCGATAATGATAAAAAAAACTATGGACATGAGCACCGACCGGTTTACCATCCAACGAACAAGATTCATATAGGGGCCTTTCATGGCCTGGTAAGCCCGGTTGAAACCGCGATAAAACCAGTTGGTCTGTTTCTCCCGGCCGGAACGGAGCCACAGGGCGCACTGGGCCGGTTTTAAAGTCAGGGCATTGATGGCGCTGATGACAGCAATAGAGGCAATGACCAGGGCGAATTGCCGGAAGATCTGGCCGGTGATGCCCGGTAAGAAGGCGGCCGGCAGGAAGACCGAAACCAGGGCCAGGGTAATGCCCATAATGGGGCCGGTCAATTCGTTCATGGCCTTGATGGCCCCTTCCTTGGGCGACAGCCCTTTCTCGATGTAATAGGAGGTGTTTTCCACGATGACGATGGCATCATCCACCACGATGCCGATGGACAAAACCAGGGCGAAGAGGGTCATGAGGTTGATCGTAAATCCCAGGGCGATCATGGCCGCAAAGGCCCCGATGATGGTCACCGGGACGGTGGTGGCCGGAACGAGCAAGGCCCGGTAATCCTGCAGAAAGACCATGATCACGATCAGGACCAGAATTCCGGCTATGAAAAGGGTGACATAAACAGCATGGACCGCCTCCCGGACAAAGAGGGTGGTATCATACCGGATGAGGTATTTCAACCCCTCGGGAAATTCCCTGGCCATCTCGGCTACGGCCTGGTAAACATTGTCGGCCACCTTGATGGCGTTGGCCTCCGGCAGGGAGAAGATGGGGATCTGGGCCGATTTCTTCCCCCCCATGTTGGCAAAATTTGAGTAGAACTGCTGTCCCAGGTCCACCCGGGCAATATCCCGCAGGCGGACCATCTGGGCGGTTGTCCCCCGTTCGCTTTTGATCACGATGTCTTCAAACTGTTTGATATCGGCCATCCGTCCCAGACTGGTTATGGTAAGCTGCATGGAGTGATCGGCCGGCACCGGCGGGGCACCCAATTGTCCGGTCACCACCTGGACATTCTGGTCGGCAATGGCGTTCTGGACATCCTGGGTAGTGAGGTTGAAATCCTGGAGCCTTTTGGGATCCAGCCAGACCCGCATACTATAGGGTCCGGCCCCGAAAACCCGGACCTGGCCGACCCCGGGCAGCCGGGACAGGGGGTACTGCATATTGATAATGGCATAATTGGACAGGAAGGCTTCATCAAAACGGTTGTCTTCGGCGTAGAGACTGACTACCAAGAGGATGTTGGTGGAAACTTTTCTGACGCTCACCCCTTGCTGCTGGGCCCCCCCGGGAAGCTGGGCCAGGGCCGAGTTGACCAGATTCTGGACCAGGGCCAGCGATTTGTTCAGGTCGGTCCCCACCTCAAAGGTGATGGTCAGGGCATAGGAGCCGTCGCTGCTGCTGGAAGAAGACAGGTAAATGGAATTCTCCAGACCGTTGACCGCCTGTTCAATGGGCACTCCGATGGTTTCGGCAATGACCGTCGCACTGGCACCGGGATATCGGGCGGTCACCTGAATGGTCGGCGGCGTGATCGGAGGATACTGCTCCACCGGAAGGTTCGTATAGCTGACCCATCCGATGATAACGGTGACGATGGCCAGGACATTGGCCAGGATGGGCCTTTCGATAAAAAATTTAGAGATCATGATCCGGCCTTCGGGGAAACAGGGGGCTTCGGGGATTCAGGAATAAGGGACCGGGGTTCCTGTTTTTCCGGGGTAACCACCCGGCCGGGAAAGGCCTTTTGCAGGCCTTTTACCACCACCCATTCCTTTCCGGTCAGTCCTTCTTCAATCACTCTCAAGTGGTCCAGCGAAGCTCCGGCCCGCACACCGAACCGTTGCACCTTGTTCCCCTGGTTGACGACCAGAAGGAATGAACCGCGCTGATCAGAGCCCACCGCCTCTTGAGGCACCAGGAAAGCCGGTCTTTTTCTGACCGGGAGTTGTAGCCGGGCATAGAGTCCCGGCAGTATCTTTCCATCGGGATTTGGAAAGACGCCTCGCATCAATAAGGTCCCGTTAGTGGGGGTCAGACCGGTGGCGGCAAAATCCAGAAAGCCTTTGTGGGGATGGGCCTTTTCATCGAGAAGGCCCATGAACAGGGACCAGGGCCTGGACGGGGTCTTCCCCGGCCGCCAGCCGGCCTCGGCCATCAGGCGGGCCAGATCCAGATCCATAATGGTAAAATAAACGTAAATGGGGTCGATCTGGGTAAGCTGGGCCAGGACCGTAGCCTGACCGGAGCCGACCAGGTTGCCGGGGTCCACCAGCCTCCGGTCGATCCGGCCGGAAAAAGGGGCTTTGACTTCCGTATAGCCGAGATTGAGTCCGGCCAGGTCCCGCTGGGCCTGGGCCGAGAGGAGATTGGCCTGGGCCGAATCCCTTTGATTCCGCCAGTGGTCTACATCGGTTTTAGAGGCGGCATCAAGGTGCACCAGATTGGCGGTGCGGTCCAATTGGGTCTGGGCATAATCCAGTTGGCTTTTCTGGAGCAGGACCGCAGCCTCGGCCTGCTTGAGGTTTTCCTGATAAGTGTTTTGCTGAATGAGAAAGAGCAGATCCCCTTTTTTTACCGGTTGTCCGTCTTTAAAAAAGACCTTGTCCAGGTATCCGGCAACCCTGGCCACTAATTGCACGGTGTTAGCGGCCTGGGTATTGCCGGTCAATTCCAAATAATCGGTCACGATCCGCCTGACCGGCTGGGCGACGGTAACCGCCGGGGGAGGCGGGGGCAGGGGTTTGGGTCCTTGCCCACAGCCGGCCGGAAAAAACAAGAACAAGAAGCAGAGGATCCGGATCAGAAGGGCCCGGAACTTAAAGATGATGAATTCGTAAAAAGTCGCCGAAACCCGCATTACGTCATTCCGGCGAAAGCCGGAATCCAGTGTTTTTAGCAGGTTCGAATTTCCTGGACCCCGGCTTGCGCCGGGGTGACGAGTTTTTACGAGACCATCAAAGATCCTTTTCCTCCCATGAACCATAATCTATCTCCCTACCTCCCAGCCGCCTCCCAGTGCCCTGTAGATGCCGACCAGATTGCCCGAGACGGTGCCCAGGGCAAGGGCAAGATTGTCCTGCTCATTTAAAAAGGCCTGCTGGGCAATCAAAACGGTTGTGAAATCCCTGGCCCCTTCCTGGTATTGCCGGATGGCCAGATCCAGGGAATGGCCGGCCGCGGCTGCACTCCGGGCCAAAAATTCCCTGCGTTCCTGGGCTTTTAAAAAAGCCACCAGGGCGTCCTCCACCTCTTTCTGGGCCTTGAGCACGGCCTCCTGGTAAGCGATCAGCAGTTGCTGGAAGCGGGCGTCCTGGACCAGGACATTGTTTTCGATCCGGCCGTAATTGAAGATGTTCCAGCGGAAGGACGGTCCGGCCGAGATGGACCGGCTTCCCCATTGGAAAACGTCGCTAAGCTTAAAGGCATTGACATCGGTGGAGAAAAAACTGAAAACCCCGCTAAGGGAAAAGGCCGGATAAAGCTCGGCCTTAGCCACACCGATTAAAGCGCATTGGGCCGCTGCCTGAAATTCGATACTCCGGATATCCGGCCGCCGGCGGAGCAGATCATTCGGGATCCCCACCACCACTTCGGCCGGAGAAACCGGGATCTCCGCCGGGCCGGACAAATAATCCCCCAGGCCCCCCGGCGGCAGCCCCAATAACAAGCTGAGGGCGTTATTGGCCTGCTGTACCTGGGCTTCAAAGGCCGGGATGGAGGCCTGAATATTATGGAGCAGCGTTTTAGCCTGCTCCACATCCAATCGGGTGACCACACCGTATTGGAACCGGGCTTCGGCAATCTTCAGTATTTCTTTTTGCCGGTCGGCGTTTTGGCGGGCCAGGCCGAGGCGTTTCTCCAGGGTCCTTAACAGGATATAGGCATTGGCCACCTCGGCGGTCAGGCTCACCAGGGCATTGTCATAATCAGCCATTGTGGCCTGAAAACCGGCCTCGGCGGCCTCGATGGCCCGTTTGAATTTCCCCCAAAAGTCTATCTCCCAGCCGGCCATAAGGCCGATCTGCACTTGCCGGTAACTTGAAATATTGGAAAAGGCGGCCGTCGGGGCCCGCTCACTGGTCCGGATATATTCCAGGGATCCGAAAAACTGCTGGGTCTGGGGATAAAGCCCGCCAAGGGCGATGCCCAGCCTGGCCCGGGCCTCCAGGACTCGCACTCCGGCCATCTTCAAGGGCAGATTTTCCTGGTAAGCCCGGTCAACCAGCCGGTTAAGGACCGGGTCATTGAAGGCCTGCCACCAGTTCTTGTATTCCGCCGGCCCTGTTTTGACCCGCGGATCACCCGCTTCAAGCCAGCTCCCTGAAACCGCCGCCGCCGGCTTCCGGAAATCCGGTCCGACCCGGGCACAGCCGGAAAGGAGGAAAAAAAGGATTACCATGAAGGGACAAAGCCCGCCCCTGAGGGTCATAGTACGGTCCAATCCAAATGGTAGAAATGACAAAATGAGCCTTTTTCGACTTTTTACGAGTCCGTCAGCATTTAACCCGTCACTTTTTATTTTATTTTAGAATGCCTTGGATAGGGAATAAGGGTAATAGGGTATTTTATGAAGGAAAAGACTGTATTTAAAAGAAATTGCTTTAATTTTTCCTTGACCCATCTTATGACGAAGTATAAATTTGATAATGAAGGTCTGGAATCAGGTCAATCTCGTGAATCTGACCCCGACCCGTGAGAAAAGGCAGTTCAAACGGATGATGCAGGAAAAGGACCGGGGATTTGTATAGAGGGGGCATCCCCGAGAAAAAGGCGGAGGATGGATTTACAAGAAAAAGGTCTTATAACATGCGCAATACCTTGAAGCAACTGTCTCCCCGAACCATTCTGGCAGGGATCTTCTTCGCCTCCCTGTTGCCGTTCCTGCTTCTGGAGTTGTTTTCTATCCGGTTTCATTATGTCATGGACCGAAGCACCTACCTCCTTTTTCATAATATCGTCGAGTTTTTCAGTATCATGGTTTCGTTGTCCGTATTCGGCGTCGGCTGGTACAGCTATGAGCAATCCAGGGACCGGCACGCCCTTTTCCTGAGCGCGGCTTTTCTATCTATTGGCCTCCTGGATTTCATGCACACCCTGGCCAATGCCGCCATGCCGGCCTTTATCACCCCGAACTCTTCCAACAAATCGACCCAATTCTGGATTGCGGCCAGGCTGTTTTCGGCCTCGGCCTTCCTGGCCAGCGCCTTTGTTTCACACCGGAACCCAAACCGATGGCTGTCCAAAACCACCTTGATGACCGGAGCCATGGCCATTTCAGGAATGGTTTTCGCGGGGGTTATTTTTTTCCCCTCGGTTATGCCGGCCACTTATATTCAGGGCATCGGACTAACCCCCTTTAAGAGATTTTCCGAGTATCTGGTTATTCTTTTGTTGCTATTAGCGGCCTGGGCCTACTGGAGCCGGATGGCCAGAACCGGGGACCGGCAGCTCATCTACTATCCGGCGGCCTTCATCGTCAGTATCTTCAGCGAACTGGTCTTCGCCAGTTACAAGACCGTTTTTGATACTTATAATGTATTAGGGCATGTTTATAAGGTAGCGGCCTTTTACCTGATCTATAAAGGCCTGTTTGCCACCTCGGTTAAAAATCCTTATGTAAAACTTTCCGCTGTTAATGAGCGGCTCAGAGCCGAGATCGATCAGCACCGGCTGGCGGAAGAGGCGCTGCGCCAAAGGGAAGAGCAATTGTGTTCTCTTTCCTCCCGGCTGCTTACCGCCCAGGAGGAAGAGAGAAAGAGGATTTCCAGAGAGCTTCATGACAGTCTTGGATCGTCTTTAAGTGCCGTTAAATTCGGCCTTGGAAATACCCAAAACCGGCTCCTGCAAGGGTCCGCTACATCCGAAGATATGGAGGTCCTCATTGCCACCACCCAGCGTTCTATTGACGAAGTGCGCCGGATCATGACCGATTTACGGCCGTCGATTCTCGATGACCTGGGGCTTATTACGACGGTCGGGTGGTTTTGCCGGCAGTTTCAATCGATCTATGGGAATATTCACATCGAAAAGGATATTACTGTAGACGAAAAGGACGTGGCGGACCCTTTGAAAATCGTCATCTTCAGAATCCTGCAGGAAGCCCTGAATAATGCCGCCAAGTACAGCCAATCGGAATGGGTAACCCTGTCTTTTGTAAAAAGGGATCAGACCCTTGATTTGGTCATAGACGATAGCGGGGCAGGCTTTGATTTAAATGCCCTTTTGGCCGGGGACAACCATAAACGCGGTCTGGGACTTACCAGCATGAAAGAACGCACTGAACTTTCAGGCGGGGTCTTTTCCATTGAATCCACCCCGGGGTCAGGGACCCGGATACGGGCCTCCTGGCCGATAGCGCATTAAACCTCATGGGGCACCACGAAACCTGAGAATAACTTCTGATGGCAATGGGCAATGGGCGATGGGCAATAGGTTAAAAAGTTTTCCCGATTTTTCTTTACCTATAGCCTCGTGCCTATAGCCTATAGCCTGTATTTTCTATTTCCGAACTAAATAAGGACGAAAAAAGTGCTTTCCCATAAACAGCCATTCCTGGTTTGGACCATCGTTATCCTATCGGCCCTGGCCATAGGCGGCTATTTTTATATGCGCACCGGCCGGGACCATAAGCCCGTATCCCCTCCGGAAAAAATCCTTATTGCCTATTCGGCAACCCCCAACGCAACTCTGGTTGAAGTTGCCAAGACGCAAGGTTTTTACCGGCAGGAGGGATTGGAGGCGACTCTGCAAGTACATTCTCATGGGAAAACGGCTCTCCAGGCGGTGTTGGAGGGCCAGGCGGATTTTGCAACCGTCGCCGAAACCCCCTTCATGTTTGCTGTCATGAAAGGAGAAAAAATATCCATCATCGGGTCAATCGAGATATCCGATAAAAATATTGCTGTTGTAGGAAGAAAGGATAAGGGTGTTCTCATCCCTTCAGATCTAAAGGGGAAAAAGATAGCTATGACGCCGGGCACCAGCAGTGATTTTTTTATGGATGTTTTTTTGGCTTCCCATGGGCTTAGAAGGAAGGACATCAAGGTAGTCGACCTGAAGCCGGAGGCCATTCCGGAGGCTCTGTTAAAAGGAGAGGTTGACGCCGTCTCCACCTTTAATCCGTACTTAATCCAGGTGAAAAGGACACTGGGTGCCAGGGGAGTTTTCTTTTGCGATGGGGATATCTATTTGCAGACCTTCAATGTTGTGGCCAAGCGGGAATTCATCCGGAAAGAACCCGGAAAGGTCCAAAAAATACTTCGGGCACTGATCAGGGCTGAAGAATTTGTCAAACAGAATCCGGGGGAAGCCCAAAGGATCGTGGCGGATTTTTGCCGGCTGGATATAGCGCTCGTCCGGGAGATATGGCACGGGACCGACTTTACCGTTGGGCTGGACCAGTCCTTGTTGCTGGCGCTGGAGGACGAATCCCGATGGGCCATAAATAGCGGGCTGACCGAAAAGAGGATAGTCCCCAATTATCTCGATTTTGTCTGCCTTGATGGCCTGATGGCGGTCAAACCGAAGGCCGTAAGGATATTAAAATAGGGCCGGGCGAATAATGGAACTTAAAAAAAGGCTTCAAATAAACGTTGCCGTTTCAGCCATAACGGCTTTGGTCATTATTTTTATGCTTTTCCTGACGCTTTATCGCATCAACAGGGCGGTAGACGCATCGGATTTAGCCGACGAGATCATAAGAGGCGTTTTTGAAAGAAGCACCTTTGAAGCGGATTACTTGCGGACCAATAGTGAAAGGGCCAGAGTCCAGTGGCTTTCCAAAAATGAAAAAATCGGCCGACTCCTTATGTCGGCTTCGGGAAGTTTTAAGGAACCCGAAGACCAAGTCAATATCGAAGGGATGCTCAAAGACCATGAGGCCATCGGTAGACTCTTTTCGTCTGTCATGAAGAATCGGGGAAGGATACGATCCGATTCAGACCCGACGGCCCTTTCCCGGGAGATCGAAAACAGACTGCTCACCCAGATGACCATGCGGTCCTATGAAATGGTTTTACATGCCCGTCGGTTGCAGGAGGCTGGCACCAAGTCCCTCTTTTCCATCCTCAAGATCGCAGGGTGGGGCATTTTTCTGGTAATCGCTTTGGTTACTGCGGCAGCTATAATCAACTTGTGGACAGGGGGCCGGATTATTACCTCCCGCATCGGGAGGCTCCGGGACAGCGTCTCGGTTATTGGAGAGGGGAACCTCGATTACAAGATCGAGGTTAAAGGGGATGACGAGTTTACCGACCTTTCAAGGGCCTTTAATACAATGACCGCAAAATTGCGAGATTCTTACCTTGCCCTTGAAAGTGAGATTGCCGAGCGCAAGCGGATGGAAGAAGAACTCCGCCAGGCCCGCGACGGATTGGAATTGCGGGTCGCGGAACGCACCGCCGAGATGGAACAGGCCAATGAAACCCTTCGAAACGAGATCAATGAGAGAAAAAAAATAGAACAGGCCCTGAGGGAGTCGGAGAGCCAGCTTCGTTTATTGCCCTCCAGGCTCATTGCTGTTCAGGAGGAGGAAAGGAAAAGGCTGGGAATTGAGCTTCACGACAGCATTGGACAAACCCTGGTGGCCCTGAAATTCAATGTCGAGGCGGTCCTCTATGCCAAAGATCAGGGAGAACCCGAACAGGCCTTTAAGCTCCTGGAGCGCTTTGTGCCTACTCTTCAGCACGCTATCGCCGAGATCAGATCGATCTATATGGGGCTAAGGCCGACGATGCTTGGAGAGATAGGGGTCCTGGCAACCCTGCGATGGCTGGGCAAAGAATTCAAAAAACTCTATCCGGAACAGCACCTTGAGCTCATAACGGCAATCGAAGAAGAGGAGATCCCGGAACCTTTGAAGATCGTGATCTTCAGGATCAGCCAGGAGGCCCTGAACAACGTAGCCAGGCACAGCCAGGCCGAACGGGCAGACCTCCTCCTGGTAAAAAAAGGGGATGGTATTGAATTGACCATTGCGGATAATGGAAGAGGCCTGGACGTGAACCGCATCCTTTCTCCGGGGAATTCCGTAAAAACGCTCGGGCTGGTCAGTATAAGGGAAAGGGTCCAACTCACCAGAGGGAGCCTTTCTATCGAATCCAGTCCAGGAGCGGGAACAACCATTCGGGTCTTCTGGCCGGAGGGAGTTGAAGGATAAATTTTTTTGGTATCTTTCTAAAAGTTTTTTACATAGCCATCATAGTTGAAGAGACCGCCCAAAGCCCATCGATAGCCCCGCTTTTCGAGGTCAGCGAATTGGAATTATTACCGGACCGTCAAATTGGATCCGGTAGTGTTCCTGGTCCTGCCAATGGTCCGGGCGGTCCGTTCCATAGAATGGATCGTTCCAGCAAGGGGCATATTCGCCGCTCCGCAAGGCCTGGACCAATTCCTCCTCTGTCCGAATCAGATCCGGGAAAAGGGTATAGGCTCGGCCCAGGACCGAAGGACCATGGGCGTCCGAGCCGCCGATACCCTTGATCCCCAGGAGATTGGCCGCTTTCAGGGCCAGGTGGTTTTCCCTGGCCGATAGACTGGCATTAAGGGCCTCCAGGGCAATAATGTGCTCGATCTCCAGGACCTTATCCCCGAGAAACCCGTTCAGGGTGTCTCTTTGATAGGGATGGGCCGGTACCGCCACCCCGCCCCGCTTTTGGACCCAGTCGATGGTCCATTGCATGGGCAGTCCCTTAAGGAGATCCGATTGGCCGATTTTAAGCCCGAAAATCAAAAGATGCCCTTCCATGGCCCGGTATTCAAGGCCTTGAAAAACCGGAAAGCCGGTTTCGGTGGAAATTTTTTTGAGGGGATCGCTTAAAAATGAGGAGTGATGTTCGGTGACACAGACGGCATCCAAACCCACCTGACGGGCCCGGGAAACCAGCTCATGGGGCTTCAGGATGGAATCTCCGCCAAGGGCGGTATGGACGTGTAGATCGATTTTAAACATCAGATCGCATAATCGGAAAAATTTTTAAACCCTTCAGCCCCCTGGCGCACCAGGAAGCAAGAAACAGGGGCCAGGGAACAGGGGTCAGGGTTGGGGGTTAAGGAAAACCCTATAACTGATTCCGAAATTTTATTCCCAGAGGAGACCACGAAGCGTAAAAATAGAATTAAAAGGGCTTATAGGGAATGGGATTTTTCGCCGAACCCTGACCCCCGACCCCTGATCCCTGAAGGTTATTTTCGCACTAAACTACCGCCCTTTCCACTGAGGCGGACGTTTTTCGGCAAAGGCCTTGGGCCCTTCAATAAAATCCTCGGACTGATACATGGCCACCTGCCCCGGGTAGGCGGTGGACATAGCCTCTTCCAGAGTGACCTTTAATCCTTTAAGGGTCGCCTCCTTACAGGCCCGGATACACAAAGGTGCGCCCTTGAGAATCTCGGCGGCGTATTTCTCGGCAGTTGCCAGAAGATCCGCCAAAGGGACCACCTCGGCCACAATCCCGTATTCCCGGGCTTCTTGGGGAGTGAGCCGTTTGGAGGTCATGATCATATTCATGGCCAGATGGTAGGGGATCTGTCGGGGGAGGCGATGGACCCCGCCGGCGCCGGGTATCAATCCAACCCTGGGCTCCGGCAGACCGAAGCTGGCATTTTCCGAGGCGATGATGATGTCGCAAGCCAGGGCGATTTCGAAACCGCCTCCGAGGGCCAGACCGTTGACGGCGGCGATGAAAGGCTTATAACAATCGAACCTGGCGGTGATGCCGGCAAAACCGCCTTTCACCCCTTTCATGAGTTCCCGCATCTTCTCATTCCCGTGCTGGGCCTGGAATTTTAAATCATTACCGGCTGAAAAAGCGCGGTCCCCGGCTCCGGTGACGATACAGATCCAGGCCTCAGGATCTTCGGAAAATTCATTAAAGGCCTTATCGAGTTCCACAGTGGTCACCGGGCTGACGGAGTTCATAACCTCGGGACGGTTTATGGTTACGATGGTTACATGGTCTTTTTTCTCTACCTTGATTTGCTCATAGCTCATAATCTACCTCCTTTTTTAATTAAAAATCTTATTATATTATTTTTTGCAAGTTTCGTCAAAAGAAAAACCAATGAAAAATCAAGATCGAAACTTCATGGAACTTGATGGTATAGGAATTTCCTTTTTGGACGCAGATCGACGCAGATTGCCAAGATTTTGAATATATAGAATAGTTATCTGCGGGTATCGGCGAAAATCAGCGTCCTAATTTAATAGTAAAGAAAATTGCATTTTGGATCGGAAGGATTTCATTCAGGACTGTTTCACAATTATCCCCCAATCTTCCAAAGTCCGGATCATATTACGGACATGGGTCCCGGCCCAAAAAAGCTGTCCGCACCGCTCACACCAGTTAAACCGTTTCTGGGTCTGAAAAACATATTCAGGCAGGGCGGGCCATTTTATTTTGGCCTTCTCCGGACTCAAGGCCACCAGCAGGCTGTTGCAGCGCAGGCATCGCTTGAACATCTGTGAGCAATCCGGTTGGATCCCTGAAACTTCAAAAAATTCCTTTAAAAGGGCTTCCCGGGCGGATTGGGACAGGGTGATCCGTCTTGTGTTTTTCCCTTCAAGAGGCAGGGGATAACGGGCCCATTGAACGACCGTTTCCACTTCGGCCGCGAAGGTCTTCCTTTTATCCCAGAGCCGCACGTCGACTCCCAGGACTCTAAGCCATTGGACCAGGAAGGCCAGATGTGGGGCGATAATGAAAGACATAATTGCAAAAATTTAGACTTGTTTATAGATGGCAAAAGTGTAAAATGCAAAGACTCGAAGGTCAAGCTTAAAATAAGGAGGCCCCCAATGAAACATCTGGTAAAAATTTTAGTTCTGGTGTCGGCTGTTTTTCTGATCCATCAGATTGCCCTGGCCCTGGAGATCGGGGAAGTTCCACCCAAGGTGGAACTCAAGGAAAAACTTGGGGGACGTCTGGATGGAAAACCCTGGAGCAGTGAGGAGTTGCAGGGAAAGGTCTGCCTCATTTTTTATGTCGACCCGGATGAAAAGGATACCAACAATCCGGCCAGTGAAGCCCTGGATAGAGAAAAGTTTCCGGCTGAAAAATTTCAGTCCTTCGGGATCATCAACATGGCCGCCACCTGGCTGCCCAATTTCGCCATCAGTTCCGCATTGGAAGAAAAGCAGAAGAAATATCCCAAGACCATTTATGTGCGGGATTACAAAAAGGTTCTGGTCCATGCCTGGAAGATCGCCGATGACAGCAGTGACGTCCTGGCCTTTGATAAAAAAGGGAAATTGATTTTCAGAAAAGACGGCAAACTCAATAATGAAGAGATCCAGAAGTTGGTTAAGACGATTCGGGATAATTTGTGATCTAAAAAGGCTATAGGCAATAGGCAATAGGCTATAGGTGAGGAGGAAGTATTTGTTGCTCTTTTTCCTCTCGCGCCTTGCGCCTCGTGCCTGATTTTCTATTTTCGAACTAAATCCTCATGCCTCTTGGGGGCACCACGAGGCATGAAAAAGTGAATATCAAATATCGAATCATGAATGTTGAAGGAGAGTTTCTTTTAAATTCCGAAATCCGAAATCCGAAATCCGAAATTGGAATCTATTCTCGTACTAATCCTGTCTAATAAACTCGGGCCATTTAAAAACTTCATCAGGGATATCCGGACGCAGGATCAATGTTTCATACCGCAGGCTTAAAACGTTTTCCCCGGTCCCATCTTTTATTTCCAGCCGTAAAGGGAGTCGGTTACTCGTTCCCCTGGAAAAATCAGAAAAGGTTAACTCGATCTCCCCTTCTTTCGAAGGGCTTTTAATCCGGCTTTTAATGAGCGAGAAGGGGTTGGGCCTTATCCAAATTTCTTGCTGGTAAGCACCTTGGAGCAGTATTTTAACCGTTTCTTTTCCTTCTTCCTCGGCCGATTGGATTTGATAAGAATCATAAGGGAAGATCGGCACCCGGCCCCAAAAAATTTTAGAAATTTCAGTAAAGGGCATCTGTGAAAAGGCGGCCAGGGGGCCTGAAAGGGATTCGGGGAGAGGGATCTCTTTTTCCTCGGCTATGGAAAAGACACGGGTTTTTCCCAAATAGGAAACAATATAAAGCATGGGCCGGCCGAATGGATCGAATATTTCCAGACGGAAGGCCTCCGGACCGCGAGCGAGCAGGCGGAATTGAAGTCTGTACCTTTCCCCCGGGGCCTGGGCGACCAGGAGCCCCGTACCTTCACGGGAGACGGGTTCTTCGAGCAGCGCCAACCGGCTGAGCAGGGCTTGCAGGTTTGAATGGCCTATTTCCGGTGAGCAGGCATCTTTGGGGTATGGGCCTTGAATAGAAGCAGGAGCCGATATCGGATAGGGGAGGATGCCGAGGGCCAGGAAAAAAAATATAAAAAGATATAAGGGAAAGGGTAAAAAGCGTCCGGTTTTTCTTTGAACCTTGAACCTTGAACCCTGAACCTTGAACTTTGAACCCTGAACCTTGAACTTTGGACCTTGGACCTTGGACTTCGGACCCTGAACCTTGAACCCCGGGGTTTTAATACATGGTCGGATATTCCCAACCTCCCTTTTCTTCTTCCAGTTTTTGTTGGGCTTCTTTGATCTTTTTTAAGATGATATCTTTCTCTTTAATCGAAGGATTCATCTCCAACACCCGACGCAATATTTTAACGGCCTTTTCCCAGAGATTTTTTTTAAGATAGATCTCCCCCAGATGTTCTCCTATGACCGGATCATTCGGGGCCAGTTTCCAGGCCTTCTCAAGTTCTACCAGGGCCTCGTCGTAGCGCTTTTTTTTAAAATAAACCCATCCAAGACTATCGATGATGTACCCGTCGTTAGGGCGAAACTTCAAGGCCCGTTTAATCAAATCCTCGGCCTCGTCGAGATAGATCCCCCGGTCGGCATAGGTGTACCCTAAGTAATTCAAGGCCATAACATGAAAAGGGTCTTTCTTTATCGCCATTTTCAGATGCTGGAGGCTTTCTTTCTTCTGTCCCATTTTATCGGATAGGACGCCCAGATGAAAATACAGTTCGGCCTGATCGGGATCGATCTCAATGCCTTCCAGGAGTACTTTTTTGCCTTCCGGGAGGTTATTTATTTTTTCATAAAGGGAGGAGAGGGTCAGGTAAATCTCAATCTTCTTGGGGACGATCACCAGGGCTTTTTGAAGGCGTTGAATCGCTTCTGAGAATTTTTTTTCTTTCTCCAGGATATAGGCCTCGAGGATTAAGGACTGCGAAAAATACTCCGATTGAGTGGCAATGGATTTCAGGGTTTCTTCGGCCCTTTTATAATTTTTTTGTTCCACCAGAGTGATGGCCAAAAAATATTTTATTTTGTTGTTGTCGGGTTGCTCGGCTAACAAAAGACTGAGTTCTTCGGAAGAAGGGTGGAATTGTTTGTTTTCCAGGTAGATAATGGCGATTCGGAATCGGGTTTCAAAGTCTTGATTGGAGTTTTTCTTTAAGGATTCCAGGAGGTCTCGGGCTTGTTCCCCTTTACCCAGTTTTAACAGTTGATCTCCGGCCCTTTCCTGGGCCGCCAGATTATTGGGGTTCATCTGGAGGATTTTCTGATAGGTGGCCAGGGCCTGTTTGGGTTGATCGGTCAACTCATAAATCTGGCCGAGACCCATATAGGCATTTAAATTTTGGGGATTGATTTTGATGGTTTCCTGAAAAAAAATTCGGGCCCGATCATATTGTTTTTGTTCTAAATAAATCTTGGCCAGGAAGAAATTGCCTTTATCGGATTTTGGATTGATTTTTATTAATTGATGAAAGGTTTCCGTGGCCTGGGACATCTTTTGGGTTTGCAGGAAAAGAATTCCCAAATTAAAGAGGACCTCTTCATTCCGGGGATTGAGAGCCGAAAGGGCTTGATAGGTCTTGATGGCTTCTTCCCATTTTTGCTGGGTGATATAGATCTCCGCCAAAAGGGAATAAGCCTCCTGATATTTCGGATCCAGGTCGATGGCCTTTTGAGTATGTCGGATGGCCTCGGGCAGGTTGGAAGCCTTGAAAAAAAGACGCCCTAAAGAAAATTCTAAGAACGGGGAATCGGGCACTAAATCCAAGGTCTTCTGGAGTTCCGCGATTGCTTTGGGGTCGTTGTCTTCCTGACTAAAAAGGTTCCCCATGATAAAATGATAATAGGCTTCGGCCTGCGTATCAAAAGTTTTCGGGAGCGTTTTCGGGATCGTAGGGACCGTGATCGGCTTCTCGGGAAGGGGTTGAGGGGTATGTCCCTGGCATCCGGCCAGGGCTAACAGGACCGCCAGAATCACAACCAGCCATAAAGCCGATGCCGGATACTGGATCCAGTATCCAGTATCATGTTCAATCAGGTCAGGAAGTTTCATATAAATAGTCGGGTTTTATATCCGGAAGCTCTTTCTCGAGGTAGGCCTTTACCTTTTTTAAGAGTTTTTCTTCCAATTGCCGAACCCTTTCCCGGGAAACCCCAAATTGTTCCCCTAAGTCCTGTAAGGTCAGAGGGTCTTCGGCCAGGATTCTTTTTTCAAAAATAACTAATTCCCGCTTAGTGAGTTCTTTGCGAAAATCCTGAAGTTTGGTATTTAAAACCTGTTTTAATTCCCGTTCGCTTAAGGCCTTTTCAGGAGAGGCCTCTTTGTCCGGGATGAATGACTTGTGGTCCTCCGTAGAATCTCCGGTAATCGGGGCATCCAGGGAGAGTTCCCATTCCCCCAGCCTTTGATCCATTTCCACAATTTCTTTTTCGCTGACGGAAAACCTTTCTGAAAGGAGCTTGGGTACCGGATCGATCCCCAAGGCCAGGAGCCGGCCTTTTTCTTTTTTCAGGTTATAGAAAAGTTTCCGTTGGGCCTGGGTCGTACCGATTTTCACCAGCTTCCAGTTGTCCATAATAAATTTTAAAATATAGGCTTTAATCCAAAAGGAGGCGTAATAAGAGAATTTGATACCCCGAAAGGGGTCGAATTTTTTAATGGCCTGCATCAATCCGATATTTCCCTCCTGGATTAGATCCAACAGATTTTGCATCCAGTAACGCTGAAAATCCATGGCGATCTTAACCACCAGCCGCAGATTGGAGGTAATCAATTTATAAGCCAATTCCGGCTCCGGGGATTTATGATAATTGAGGAGCAGGGTCTTTTCTTCTTCCGGCGTAAGGAGGGCATACCGGTTTACCTCAAAGAGATAGCGCTGAAGAGGGTCATAAGGAACCACATCGCTTTTGGTCAAGGGTGGGACTTCCGGTTCCTTTTCCTCCAGAAGGGTGTTCCAGGGGTCTTCAGACTGGGTGGTGCTCATCTTTATCGATCAATCCAATATGGTTTCATCGTAAATAGATTCTAACCGATATTTATGCTGGGCCTCTTGATCAGCCAGATAGGCAAATAATTTTTTTTGAGCCGGATCTTGCACCTTGTCTTCCCAGGACCGATAGAACTTCAGGGATTTTTCCTCACTTTTCATGGCCAGGATCATCACGTCTTGATATTTCATCTCCTTATGAAACTTAAGGTCCATAAGATAGTCGCTGATTTTTAAATCCGGTATGGGTTTGGAACTTACCGGAAGGGTAGCCGGATCCGGCAATTCTTCCAATAGTTTTTGATGGTTTTCTTCTTCAGCCGCCAATTCTAAAAAAAGGGTCGATATACCGGGGTATTGAGACAGCGAAGCGGCCGATCGGTAAAAGGTTTGAGCATCTTTTTCGGTGTCGATAGCATAGCGGATAATTTCCTGGGTGGTGGAAAAAGACATGGTCAGTCCTCCTTGTTTTTCATGGGGGTTGCCCGACCCCCAAATCCGTATAATTTAAATGTACTGTCGGTCCTCTATCTTGTCAAGGAATAAAAAAGCACCTTGCCCGTCCCAAAATCGATCCCCCCCGGGTCGGGGAAATAGCTTGGCGACAAGAGATTGTAAAAATAAGGCATGCGGTCATATTCAGGGAAGTCTTTCAATAATCATGGTGCCGGACATTCCCTGTGCCGCACACAGGGTGATTAAACCATAACGTAGATTTTCCCGCTCCAGTTCATTGATCATGGTGGCCAGCAGGATTCCTCCGGTAGCTCCAAGTGGATGACCCATGGCGATGGCGCCGCCGTTGACATTCACCTTTTCCTCCGGGATATCGAGCGTTTTCATCCAGGCCAGAGGAACACTGGCAAAGGCTTCGTTGATTTCAAAACGATCGATTTGGTCCAGGGTTAGTCCGGCCCTTTTGAGAGCCAGACGCGTTCCCGGAATGACACCATCCAGCATTTCTTCAGGATCCACCCCATAGTTGGCATTGGAAAGAATATGGGCTCTGGGTTTTAGACTGTGCTCTTTAGCGATATCCTCCGATACCCACAAAGCCATGGAGGCGCCATCGCAGATCCCTGAAGAAGCGGCAGCATGAATCAGCCCATTTTCTTTGAACGGGCGGGGAAGACTGTTAATTTTATCGACGGTCGTTTGGGGCTTGATGTTGGAGTCCCGGTCCAAAATCTGCTCTTTGCCATCCAGATCAATATAGGTGACGGGGATAATTTCGTTTTTGAATTTTCCTGCTTCGGTCGCAGCCTGGGCCTTTTGCTGACTCCTGACAGAGAAGGCGTTGATCTCGTCCTGACCGATGCCGTATTTGACAGCGATGATTTCTGCAGACACCCCCTGGGGGACGATGTTATGCTTTTTAGTGACTTCCGGTGTAATAGGCGACCGATCCGGATCATTTCTGTCCGCACCCAACGGCACCATGTTCATGTGCTCTCCGCCGCCGGCCAGGGCCACATCATAGTCTCCTACCTTAATGGAGGCGCTGGCGTAGGCATTAGCCTGAAGGGCGCCGGAGCAATAGCGGTTCAGGTGTATGCCGGATACCGTATGGGGTAGTTTTGAAGCCAGAACAACCCATCTGGCGATGTTGGCCCCCTGCTCCTTAACAGCGAGGGTGGTGGAATAGATGAGATCCTCTATCTTCTCAGGCGGGAGATTGGAGTTTCTTTCCATGATCGCATTGGCCAGCGTTGCGCCTAATGTGGTGGGGTGAATATGGGCAAATTCTCCGAAAAATCCCTTTTGGGGGCGACTGACACGCCCCCGTGCGGTCCGAACCGCATCAATCAAATAGCATTCTTGCATAGTTCCTCCATTTCATAAACCTTCCGGTCCTTTTTCATTCTTTTCCAGGTAGCAAATTGGCCGACATTTGTCAAGTTCTTAAAAACAGACGAGAAAACAATTTCCATATCGGGATATTCAACAACCATAAAGGAGCCATTCTGGCCCCGAAAAAGGGAGGTAGCAGGATTTAGAGATTTCTATGATCGAAATCGTCCAAGAAGAGGGGACGATTTAAGGATGGGGCGTTATTGAAATAAGGGTAATTTCGCCTTTCCCCGGTCCATAGTACCAGAAGACCCGGTCTTCCCGTTGAATTCTTTGTTCGCCATCATTATAATTGACAAAGCCATATCGATCATGATATCGTAATACAAAATTGATCGACGGAGGTATTAGTATGCAATCAGTAACCGTATCACCAAAATATCAAGTCGTAATACCCAAAACAGTTAGAGAGGCATTGAATCTTCTGCCGGGCCAAAAAATGCAGGTTGTCGAATATGCCGGACGTATTGAACTAATACCGGAACGCGATATCAAAGAACTCCGCGGATTCCTCAAGGGCATCAATACTGAATTTAAGCGAGAGGAAGATAGAGTATGAATATCGTAGATTCTTCCGGCTGGCTTGCATACTTTGCGGATGAGCCCAATGCCAAGCATTTCCTGTCCCCGCTAAGTGATTCGGCTTTGCTTGTTGTCCCAACGGTAACGATATACGAGGTTTTCAAGGTCATTCTCCGGGAGTCCAGTGAGAATGAAGCACTGCAGGCGGTTGTTGCTATGCAAAAAGGAACGGTTGTAGATCTGAACGCATCATTGGCAATCGCTGCTTCAAAGCTAAGTTTGGAGCATAATCTTCCAATGGCGGACAGTATCATTCTCGCAACAGCGCAGGAATTCAAAGCCATTCTCTGGACTCAGGATTCAGATTTTAAAAATATAAGTCATGTGAAGTATTTTCCCAAGAAATAAGAAAATGGCCAATGATCTTGAACTCTTCGACCGGGCCAGCCGCGTTGGGAAGGAGAGCTATGAAAAGACATCGAACGATTAAAAGTTATACAATGAGGCTTGAGGGAAAGCCTCCTCAAATATCAGCTTCTCCGAACTCTAACTCCGAACGATCTACTCCCAGACCCTTTTATCCTCGATCTTCTTAGCCTCTTTGGCCAAGGACCCCTTGGGCAGGAATTGGACCTCTCCCCGGACGCGGAGGATTTCCTGGATCACCTTTCCCACGGCCATAGACAATTCGTCTGGATTGGAACAGGGCTGGGTAAGCTCGGCCCGGAAGGTCATCTTGTCCTGATGCCCTTCCCGGGTCACCACCACCTGGCAGGCGCAGATATCCGAAAATTTGGCCGCCACCAAGTCCACTAAAGCAGGGTGGATGAACATGCCTTTGACCTTGGTGACCTGGTCCACCCGGCCGACGATTTTAACCAGACGGGGTGAAGTGCGGCCGCAGGGACAGGGTTCGTCGCTCAAGTATGACAAATCCCCGGTCCCGAAGCGGATCAAAGGATAGACTTTATTGAAACAGGTTCCTACGACCTCGCCGACTTCGCCCGGCCCCAATTGTTTGCCGGTTTGAGGATTAACGATTTCAACAATACAATCATCCGGGAAATGCATCCCGTTTTTTTCAACACACTCGAAGCCCAGACAGCCGATATCGGCTGTGCCGTAACTCTGCCGGATCAGGAGGCCCAGTTCCGATTCCAGGCTGTCCCGCATGGATTCGGGCAGCATCTCGGCCGCCACAAAAGCCGCTTTTAAGGCCAGGTCCTTTTTAGGGTTAAGCCCCATCTCCTTGGCCTTCTGGATAGCCGAAAAGAGAAAGCTGGGGGTTCCCAAAAATCCGGTTACCTTTAAGTCTTTCATAATCTGGACCTGGAGTTCCGTATTCCCCACCCCGGCCGGAATGGTGCGGCAGCCTAAGAGCTTCAGGGAGGAATCCAGCATAAAGGCAAAGGGGACCAGTTGAAAATTAAAAGTAATCTGGCAGATGTCTCCGGCCCTGAATCCTCCGGCGTATAACCCTTGGGCCCAGCGGGTATCTTCATAAACCATTTCTCCCGGTTCATAAATAGGCCCTGGGGAAACAAAAATGCGGCGGAGTTTTTCAGGCGGCACCCCGTTAAGGCCTCCGAAAGGGGGATTCTTCTTTTGCAGGGCCACCAGATCGGCCTTCTCGGTGATGGGCAGTTTCTCCAGATCTTTGACGGTCTTGATTGCTCCGGGCGTTACCTTGGCTTTGTCTAATTTTTTTTTGATCGCCGGGGCCTTCTCATAAGCATAGGCGATGATTTGCTTTAATTTCCTGTTTTGGAATTGACGTCTTTCCGAAGCCGTCATGGTTTCTAATTTGGAAAAAAAGCCCGAGTAGCGATCCTTTTTATCAATCATCATTCCTCCCCTTGGGGTTCCGGCAATAGTTCTGTTTTCGTACTAAGCCCTCAGTCTCCGCTGGGGCAGGGCACCGACGAAGGATGAAAATGGGGTCAGGGAACAGGGGTCAGGGATTGGGGGTTAAGAAAAACCCTATAACTGACTCCGAACGTTATTTCCAAGAGGGGACCACGAAGCGTAAAAATGAAATTGAAATGGCTGATAGGCAATGGGATTTCCCAGACCCCCGACCCCTGGCCCCCGACCCCCAAAGTTTATTTTCGAACTAAAAAAAAAGGGCCGGTCGTCTTCATCCTACCGGCCCCTTTTTCCCTCATCATCAGGGTCTATTACTTTTCAGGAAAAGTGGCTTCAAAGGGGACGATAATCATTTTCCCATCGGGGCCGACAAAATTGGCGGTGCCGTTGACCGTAATGGGAAAATTGAAATCGGCGATTCCTTCCCACCATTTTTTCAACAGCTCACCAGACTTGACATTCATCTCCTGGAGTCGGTGTCCACTGGTGACCAGTAAGGCCAGATTGGCCGTATTGTAATCAAAGGTCCCATTGAATCTCATATGATCGGTGGTCTTGGCTGGAATATAGTTGTCGTCAAAGAAAGTCAGGGTATTGAGTTCAAATCCTTCAAAGGCGACGGTAAATTTCAGATCGTCCAGCATGATTTTAAAGTTATTGGGGTTTTGGATAGAATAGACAAAGGAAAGGACCATGGGTGCCCCTCTCCTCCCGGCCAATAATTTTCCTTCCTTATCCAAAATCCCATCTAAATAGTAGCCCCAATAGTTGGCGATTTCAACCCGTTCCAATTTAACCACCGGGGCCTTGGCAGCAGCCATTTTCATGGCCTTTCCCTTGCCCATAGCCGCTTTGGCTGCGGGTTTTTCCGGGGCGGCAGCCTTTTCTTCCGCTGCCAGACAAGGCAAGGCAATCAAGCTCAGGATACCGATCAGTAACAGTAAGGCTATACTATATTTTTTCATAAGACCCTCCCTTAGGTTAACCAACGTTTTCGGCGTTTATAATGTTTGACCTCTTTGAAACTTTTCCGGGTTCCCAGATCGGTAAGACCCAGGTAGAAGTCCTTGATGTCCGGGTTTTCAGAAAGTCTCTCGGCCGTATCGTCCATAACGATCCGGCCGTTTTCCATGACATAGGCATGAGGAGCCACGCTTAAGGCCAATTTGGCATTCTGTTCTACCAAGAGGATGGAGATATGGGATTCCTCGTGAAGCCGGGTAATGATATTAAAGATCTCCTTGATGAGCATAGGGGCCAGGCCCATAGAGGGTTCATCTAAAAGCATCAGCTTGGGGTTGGCCATCAAGGCCCGGCCCACAACGGTCATCTGCTGTTCCCCTCCGCTGATGAAGCCAGCGGTTTCACTGCGTTTCTCTTTGAGACGGGGGAAATAATGGTAGACCATTTCCAGCCCTTCTCTCACCGCCCCCCGGTCCCGACGCAGATGGGCCCCGACGATCAGGTTCTGCTCGACCGTCAGATGTTCAAAGACCCGGCGACCTTCAATGACCTGAACAATACCGGCTTTGGCAATCTCCTCGGCGTTTTTTTTATCGACCCGTTCTCCCATGAACATGATGTTGCCGTCCGTTACCTTCCCATCCTCATGTTTAAGCAGACCGGAGATGGCCTTCAAGGTGGTACTTTTCCCGGCCCCGTTAGCCCCCAGGAGGGCTACAATCCCCCCCTGGGGGACTTCGATAGAGACCCCCTTAAGGACTAAAATGACCTCATGGTACTTCACTTCCACACTATTGATCTTGAGAATCGGTTCCTCTGCCAACGATCTTACCTCCTTGTCAGCATTCAGCGTTCAGCGATCAGCCAGTCAACCTTACCAGCCCAGCCATTCCTTTTCCCATTTATCCGGCCAGCGTTTCTTTAAATCAATGGTTTCGACCAGAACGAATTTACCTTTTTCGATTCTAAAAATGGGGGTTCCCGTGGCGGCCCGATGGTCGGTGGGGGTGAAGCTGACCGGTGAGGATCCCACACCCAGGTCCTTGTTTTTAAAGGTTTCCATGGCCTTCATGATGCCTTCGCCGGTTAACTTGCCCTGTTTGTCGGCCACCTTCATAGCGTCGGCCAGCAGGAGCACATCCCCCCAGGCCTGGACCGTTCGGATCAGTCTTTTAGCGGCCGGAACACCGGGGTTCATCTTTTTGGCATAAGCTACTATTTTATCCATCATGGGTGCCTTGCCGCCAAAGAAAGCACAGACCGCCGCGCCCATGACCCCTTCACCGGCCGGTCCGGCCAGACGGGGCAGGTTTTCATCAAACCCCCAGTTGTTGACGATATGACTGGCCCCCAGGCCCAGGGAATAGGCATCACGCAGGGCCGTGGCCACGGACATGGTGGTATTGCCGTGCCAGACCAGATCCGGTTTAAACTGCTTGGCCCCGAGGACCTGGCTCTTGGTATCCAGAGCGGTTAAGGAGACATCCTGATCCGGGCCGACTTCAAAGCCTAAGAGGGTGGCCTGATCCTTGATGGCCTTGATGGGAGCGCTGGCATAAGGGGTGGGGAAGGCATAAAAACAGAGAAAACGGGGTTTTTCGCCTTTGTCTCTTCGATCCTTATACTTGGGATCTTTCTTCCAGACATGATCGAACCAGGCCGTAATGGCGCTGCGGGCATTGGTTGAATAGTCGGAAGCAAAAAAGAGGTTATAGGGTGTCTTTTTGGGGTCGGTCAAATGGGCTGAATAGGAAGCCGACACATAGGGCATTTTATCTTTGGTGACGGTCGGAGAAAGGGCCTCCGTGTCTCCGGTGCCCCAGCCTAAAACCGCAACGACCTTGTCGAAGTCACGGAACCGCTTGTAGGTGGTAACCGCCTCCGGGATCCGATAACCATAGTCATATTGGAAAAGTTTTACTTTTTTGCCGTTGATTCCGCCCGTATCGTTTACATAGGCAATAGCCTCGGCTATACCCAGGGCATAGTCTTTCCCGACATCCGAGGTGGCTCCGGTCATATCATTGATGGAACCGACCTTGATCTCTGCCGGTGCCGCCCAAAGCAGTCCGGAGGCTCCTAAAAAAGATATCAATAAAGCAGTTACCCAGAAAAACGTTTTTTTTCTCATCATTGCATCCTCCTTCGTTTGTTATTAAAAAAAAGTTTAGGAAAGTTCCTGGACGGTCGTCAGGTACGGTGATCACCTCCTATACCGATTTCGGATTTCGGAATTTAAAACCAAACCTTTAATAGCTTTCAGGGTTCAGGGATCGGGGGTCAGTTGAAGAAAAAATTTCAAGTTTCAAGTGTGAAACCCTTGCCCCTCGCCCATAGCCCATAGCCCTAAAAAATATTTTCATGATTCGTGGTGTCCCCTGGCCATGAAGCTTTAGTTCGAAAATAGATCTGGATTAACCTCCAGGCTTGTTAGTTCTCCGTCATGCCGGACCTGATCCGGCATCCAGGGCTTTAGGTGCTTTCTTTAACCTGGATTCCGGCTTTCGCCGGAATGACGAGCTAACTCCACGTTAATGTAATATTTTCATGCTTCGTGGTTCCCCACCGGGTCATGAGGCTTTAATACGAAAAAGGCCATAAATTGAAATAATTTTTGATCTGCCACCAGCGATAAGCCAATCCATTGGGTTCATATATTAAAAACAGACAAATAGCCAGTCCAAAGGTGGCTTCCTTCAGGAATAAAAATTTCATCGCTAACTGGGGATAGATCGGGGTCAGGGGAATGATGGCAAATTTCAAGCCTTCCAGGATCAGGACCATAAACAGGGAACCGAAGATGGTTCCGTAAATGCTGCCCACCCCGCCGATCAGGATCACCCCCACCAGCCAGAGGGACCAGAACCATTGAAAATGTTCCGGGCTTAAGGCCGACAGATTGCTGACCCAAAAGGCCCCGGCGATCCCCCCGATAAATCCGGCCACGAAAAAGGCCATCAATTTATAGACAACGATATTGATCCCCATGGTTTCAGCGGCGATATCATTATCCCGAATGGCGATCCAGGCCCGTCCGACCTTGGAACGAAGCAGATTGACCAGCCCCATGGTCAGGACAATTGTCAGGACCACCCCGAGAAAGTAGACCTTGGTGTCATCGTCTATGACCAGAGGTCCGATGGTGATGGTCCCCGGAGGCAGGGAAAAGGCCTGGCCCCGGCCGCCGATCTGACTGACATATTGAGTCAGAATAAAATCCACGGTGACGAACTGGGCCGCCAGGGAGGTCATGATCAGATAAAATCCCTTGACCTTGGCCGAAGGCAATCCAAAGAGAACGGCCCAGAGCCCGGCCACGATACCGCCGATGAACATGCTTAACAGATAAGGCAGATTCAGTTGCAGCATAAGCAGAGTGGCGGTATAGGCCCCGACGGCGATAAAGGCCGAATGCCCGAGGGTCACCTGGCCGCAATAGCCGATCAAAAGCTGCACCCCCAAGGCCCCCATGACGGTATAGGCCACCAGATTGGCCACCCCGATCCAATAGAGGCCCCCCCAGTAGGGAAGGATATAAAAAAGAAAAATTCCCAGGAAAATCATCTTGCCGATGACAAACCGTGTCTGCCACCAGGCATGGTCCTGCCGGTAGTATTCGTGGTAAACCCCGCAAGGCAAGTAGGACATGGCTTATACCCTTTCTATTCTTTCCCAACCCCAGAGTCCATAGGGTTTATATAATAAAAGGATGACCATAAAGATAAAAGGAGCGATTTCCTTGACCCCTCCGGGGGTGAAGCGGTCCAGATAGGCGCCGCTCAGGTTCTGCAGAACCCCGATGATGAGACCGCCGACGATGGCCCCGGGGACGGAATTCAACCCGCCCAACACCACGGCCGGCAAGACCAACAGGCCCAGGTAGCCGACCGAAATATTCAGTCCATTGATATTACCCAACAAGGCCCCGCCCACGCCGGCGGCGATAAAGGCAATGCCCCAGGCCGTAGCATAGACAAACCGGGCACTGACCCCAAGAGAAAGGGCGGCCATTTCGTCATCGGCCGTGGCCTGCATGGCCAGGCCCCAGCGGGTGTATTGGAAAAAGGCCACGAAGATCAGAAGCAAGGCGATGGCGGCCACAAAGCTCCAGAGGTAAACCTGGCCGATGATGATCCCTCCGATATCAATGGGCTCCATAGGGAAAACTGGGGGATCAAAGATGACCGTGTCGGTCCCGAACAGGAATTCGACGACCCCCCGGAAGAAAAAGGACAACCCCACGGTGACCATGATGACCGTCAGGACCGGTTCTCCGATCAGCTTGTCCAAGAAGACCCGCTCGGTGAGGAGTCCCAGGATAAAACCGATGATGACCGTAAAAAGAAGGGCCAAGATGAAGGGGACCCCCCAGAGATAAAAGGTCAGGCTCACATAGGCCCCGATCAAAGTCAGTTCGCCCATGGCCAGATTGAGGACCCCGGAACACTTGTAGATCAGGGTCCAGCCCAGAGCCACCAGGGCATAAATTCCCCCCATCAGAATGCCGGTAATAATGACCTGAATAAAGAGCTGCATCTTATTTCCCCTCCTCAATGGGTATTTTCCGGATATGGAGATCGGTTTTGATGTGGACCACCCGGCCGTCCTCATAGGTAATGGTGGTATCCATATGGACCGTGTTGGTATCTTCATATAAGGCCCGGACGATGTCCTTGTAACGGTTTTCCACAAAGGCCCGCCGCAGCTTCCGGGTTCGGGTCAGCTCTTCGTCATCGGCATCGAATTCCTTATAGAGATTGACGAACTTGTGGATCTTGGCCACCGGTTTAAGGCTTTTGTTGGCCTCCCGTATCTGTTTTTCCACCAGGTCATAAACCTCCTGCTTCTGGGACAGCTCGGGATAACTGGTATAGTTCAGCTTTTTTTCGTCGGCCCATTTCCCGACAACGGCATAGTCGATACAGACCACGGCCGTCATATAGGGCTTTTCATGGCCGATGACCCAGGCGTCCCTGAGAAAGGGGGAGAATTTTAAACGGGTTTCCAGGTACTGGGGTGAGAAGATGGTTTTGTCGTTTAAGATCATGACATCTTTGGTCCGGTCGAAAACGACCAGGTGCCCGTCTTCATCGATAAATCCCTTGTCGCCCGAATAAAGCCAGCCATCCTGGAGGGTTTTGGCCGTAGCCTCGGGGTTTTTATAGTAGCCTAAAAAGACCGAGGGGCTTTTGGAAATGATCTCCCCGTCTTCGGTGATCTTGATCTCGGTTTCGGGAATGGCGGTGCCGACCGTATCAAACTTGATATCCCCGTTGCGGTGGAGTACCGAGATTCCGGCAATCTCGGTCTGGCCGTAGATCTGTTTGAGGTTTACGCCCAGGGCATGGAAGAAACGGAAGTGATCCGGCCCCATGGCCGCCCCGCCGGTATAGGCATTACGGACCCTGGAGAGCCCCAGGTGATCCCGGAGTTTTTTAAATATCAGGGCATAGGAAATCAAGTCCAGTAATTTCCAACCCAGAGGGATCGATTTTTTTCCAAACTTTAAATCCGCCACGTGATAACCGATTTTCATGGCCAGGGTGAAAAGGTTCCTTTTCAGCCAGGTGGAGTCCAGGTGTTTGACTTGGACGGAACGGGTCATCTGTTCGTACATCCGGGGGGGAGCGAACATGACATGGGGGCCGATTTCGCGGATATTTTCCTGGGCAATCTCCGGCTCCTCGGGAAAATTGATGGTATAGCCTACCTGGAGGCCGGCCGAAATGGACATCATCTGTTCCCCGATCCAGGCAAAAGGCAGATAGGAAACAAAATCGTCTTCCGGAGTGCAGGGGTCGACTTTCATCAGATTCTGGCCCATGGTCAGCATATTATAGTGGGAGAGAAGGACCCCCTTGGGCAGGGCCGTGGTTCCGGAGGTATAGAAAAGCAAAGCCACATCCTTGGCCTTGCCCTGGGCCACGAGCTTTTCAAAGAGGCCAGGGTCTTTTTGATCCAGTTCCTTCCCTTTCCGCATCACCTCTTTCAGACTGATCAGGATGGGATCATCATAGTCCCGCATGCCCTTGGGATCATCCCAGATGATTCTTTTTAAGTAGGGGCATTTATCCTGGATGGATAAGGCCTTGTCCACCTCTTCCTGTCCTTCCCCCACCAGGAAAGCAGCGTCGGAATGGTTGATGATGTAGGCCACTTCATCCATAAGGGAATCCTGAAAAAGCCAGACGGCAATCCCGCCCACGGAGAGGGTGGCCATTTCCATCCATAACCCCTCCGGACGGTTGTCGCCGATCATAGCCACCTTGTCTTCCCGCTTCAGGCCCAGGCTGACCAGACCCAGGGCGATATGTTTGACGTTTTCCAGATAGTCTTTCCAGGTGATGGGACACCAGACCCCGAATTCCTTTTCCCGCATGGCTGCTTTGGTATCCCCATACTTTTTAGCGGTTTCCAGCAGGACCTTGGGCAAAGTCAAGTCTTCGGTGATCTGAAAAGGGATGGTATAGGCTTTATCTCCTCGTGGCATATAAGTCCTCCTCACCCAGATAGGCCTCGATGACCTGGGGATTATTCTGTATCTCCGTGGGGGTGGCGGTGGTTATCTTATTACCGAAATTGAGAACGGAGATGCGCTCGGAGATGTCCATCACCACCCCCATATCATGTTCCACCAGGATGCAGGTAACTTTCCAGCGTTCTTCCAGGTTAATATCGAGAATAAACCGGGCCATGTCCTCGACCTCCTCCAGATTCAATCCGGCCAGGGGTTCGTCCAGGAGAAGCAACTTGGGGTTTAAGGCCAGGGCCCGGCCTAATTCCACCCGCTTTTGCAGGCCGTAAGGCAACATGCCGACGGTTTTGTTGCGGATCGATTCGATTTCCAGGAGGTCGATGATCTCTTCTTCGATAAATTTACGGGTTTTGATCTCCTCCCGGGCCGTTTTCCCAAAATAAATGGTGCCGCTGACGATCCCGGATTTCAAATGAATATGCCTGCCCAACCGGATATTATCCAAAACGGTCATTCCCCGGAACAGCTCGATTTTTTGAAAAGTCCGCGAGACACCCATTTCGGCCCGATGATGGGGAGTGAATTTGGTGATCTCCTGTTCCTCAAAGGAAATCTTCCCTTTTTGGGGGTGATACAGTCCGTTGATACAATTGAGCAGAACGGTTTTACCGGCCCCGTTGGGACCGATAATGGAATGGATCTCCCCCTGTCGGACGTCAAAACTGACCCCGGAGAGGGCGGCCACCTTGCCAAAAAACATGCTGATATCCTCAACTCTTAGCATAACAGGCCCGAGGTGATCGGAAGACATCTGGCCATTCTCCTTCCTTAAAAAAACGGCATTATTAAAGAGGGCCTTGTCCTGAACAGGAAAGGCGATGAATAAAACTTAATTTCTGAGAAAAAATTCAATAATCTGAACAGATACCTTATGTACCGTTTGTTGTTGATGTGAAACTGTTGATATGAAGCAACTATTTTCTATATGTTTTGTAAGAGATTTGTTTTTTTGTCAAGTAATATATGAAAAAAAATAGTTACATTGATTATGGGAAGTTTGGTTTATAAGTATGGTCTATGGGTAACTAAATTTCGAGCCCCTGTCAAGTTTATAAAATAGTAGGATAATAGCAGGTAAAAACAACTATTCATCATAAGACAACAAATGGGAGCGCAGGTTGATTTTTTTATTTTTCAATTTGAGTTTACTGCGTATATTGTGCCGGTGAAACAAAATCGTGTTTTTAGACAGGAGCAGAAGCTCGGCGATGTCTTTATTGGTTTTGCCTTCCTTGACCAGATTGGCGACCTTGATTTCCATGGAGGTGAAGTTAAAATATTTGGAAGATAATTTGCTGATGAAGGGGGAGATGATATTATTGAGATTGGACTCCAGGATATCGATCAGGGTCTGCTGGTTGGGGTTGAGCCGGCTTTTTTTAACCCGGTCGATATATGGGGAGATCAGTTCCTTGACATTGGACAGGACATTCTCCCCAAGCTCCTTTTTATCCTCTTCCCTTTTTTTTAAAAGGACCTTTAAGGCGGTATTGACTTCTTCCAGATGATGGGATTGGGCCTTCAGTTCCACCTCTCTTTTTCTCAAGGCCCTTTCAGCCCGTTTACGCTCTTCAACCTCCTGTTTGAGCTGGGTATTGATTTTGGCCAATTCGGCCGTCCGCTCTTTAACCCGGTCTTCGAGGTGGTCATGATATTTTTTTAATTCCTGCTCGGCCTGTTTCTGGGCGCTGATATCCCGCAGGATGACAATATTTCCGGCCGGCCGGCCGTCACGGTTTTTATAAACCGTCGAGCTGATTTGGACATCCAATATCCGGCCGTCTTTGGTCAGACGTCGGGTCTCAAAAAGTTGTATCTTTTTGCCGCTGAGCATCCTTTTGATGGCCTTCCGGGTTTCCAGCCGGTTTTGGGGGGGGACGAAATCGATTTGTTTGCCCTTGATATCCTCACCGGAAAATCCGAAGGTCTGTTCAAAGGCCGGGTTGACATAGGTGGCCGTCCCGTTCATGGTATAAACGACTATGGGATCGGGAGAAGAGGTCAACAGGAGACGATACCGTTCTTCGCTCTCCCGCAAAATTTCTTCGGTCAATTTCCGCTCGACCAATTCCCGGCGGACATCGGCATATAATCGGGCCTTATCGATAGCCACCAGGGCCAATTCGGCGAATCTTCTTAAAAAGGACAGGTCTTCGTCCTGAAATATTTTATCCGGGCTGACACTGGCCAATCCGATGACCCCATGAAACCGCTCTCCGTCTTTTAAGGGAATGCCGACCACGGAATGGAGGACATCGAGGGATTTATCACTGATCCGGTCCTTCCAGTGATGATAATCATTGACCAATACAGGCTGGTTGGTTTCCCAGACCTTACCGCCCACGCCTTCACCCATTTTTACACGCCGGCCCAATTGGTTTCTAAAAAATCCCATGCCGACCCGCATTTTCATTTCCCGGTCCCCGGGGTCGAGGAGATAGATAAAGCCGTTCTCCGTGCCGCTCAACCGGGCGGCCCGGTGGAGGATGGCTTCCAGTAACTCCTCCTTGTCCAGACGGTCAATCAGACCAAGAGAAGTCTCGTGCAGGGCCGTCAGGTGTTCGTTTTTCCGCCGGAGCGATCGTTCGACCTCTCTGAGCCGGTGGATTTCCCGGTCCTGTTCTTCAATCCAGTGCGCCCCTTCATCCGGTTTACTCTTGCCGGCCGGTTTTTCCAATAGGATCCCCTTCCTTTTCCCTTCTCATTATCTCATCAACAACTTGAAAAAGATTGGGGATTGGGCAAATATTTATCCCGTTCGTGTTATGTTTGTGGGATGGTTGGGATAAAGAGGGCCGGTGGGCAGCATTGTCATATCTGAACATCAAATTTTTATGAACATCAAGGCATTGGTAGGCAAATGAGAGTTAGGGAAGTTTGTAATGGACATGTTCCAGCTCTATAAATTCTTTTTCCAAACTCTTCAAGAGGTGAGCCTCGCCTGACCATTCGACATATTCCAAATCGCCCTCTGCCAAATCTTCAGCGGCCATTTGCTTCAAGAAATAATCGGTGGAAACCTGATAGCGTTGTTCGAATTCTCCTAATCGGCGTTTGGTTCGTTCAATGCCGGCTTGGAGACGGGCCTTATAACTTTCAAGGGCATGAAAGACTACTTGAGCCCCTTCTTTGTTCGGTAATTCGATTAACAGTTGTGTGCCCATCTCTAAGTTCCCTGATAACTAACAAGTTGTTTTTTATCAAACTATAAGAAGTCCGATAATAGAAGTCAATAAATAAAAATATTTGGACCAGGTTGTAAACCGGTTCCCGCGGAAAAGCCCTCATGCCCCTCTGGAACGCCACGAAGCAATATAATAGGTTCAAGGTTTTTCAAACTGAAACTTGCATCTTGCAACTTTATTCTCTAACTCAGCCCTGATCCCTGATCCCTGACCCCCGAACCCTGAAGGTTATTTTCGAACTAAACCCCTTTCCCCACCAGCCCCCCGGCCGGGTCCATCTTTTCCACCCGGACCCTGACCCGTTCATTTTGTTTAAACCTTCCCGGTATGGAAACGGTCAGATAATTTCCGGTGAGGGCCTTGACCCAGCCCTTTTCCTGGCCCGGTTGCAGGACCAGGGCCGAAAAGATCTGTCCCAGGCAACGTTCCATAAAGGCTATCCTCTTTTCCCGGTCCAAGGCCCTGACAATCCGGAGCCGTTCTTTTTTGATTTTTTCCGGGACCGGATTGGGAAAATCGGCGGCCGGGGTTCCGGGTCTCCGGGAATAGGGGAAAATATGGAGATAGGATAAGGGCAGGCCGGAGATAAAATCCAGGGTTTTTTGGAAAAGACTTTCATCTTCTCCCGGAAAACCGACGATCAGGTCGGCCCCGATGGCGGCATAAGGGATTTCCCGGTGAACGGTCCGGATCAATCGGCCATAAAATTCCGTGGAATAGGTTCGATTCATTTTTTTCAGCAGGGAATCCTCACCGGCCTGCAGGGGAATGTGCAGATGAGGACAGAGGTTTGGGTATTTTTTAAAAAGGCCGAGCAGGGCAGGGGAAACTTCCTGAGGCTCCAAAGAGCTTAAACGGATAAAAATCCCGGGGTGTCCTGGAAGCAGGACTTCGAGCAGAGAAACCAGATCGGTGGCCGGAGAAAGGTCTCCTCCGTATTGCCCTAAGTGGATGCCGGTCAGGATCAGTTCCTGGATCCCCTGACCGGCGAGGACTTCGACTCCGGAAAACACATCTTTCATCGGAAGACTCCGGGACCGCCCCCTGGCCCGGGGCACCAGACAATAACTGCACTGGGCATTGCAGCCCTCCTGGATGCGCACAAAGGCCCTGGTCCTGTGAGCCGGCCTGGGGAATTGGGCTTCTATCGTGTGTTCCGATTCCGGGGTCAGCAAAAGATGTGGGAAGGGCCTTTTCCCCGGCAAGGGCAACTTAAAGGGGGCCTCCAGTTTTTTAAAAGTGCCGGTTATATAATCCAGCCCGGGAATTTTTTCATACTCCTTTGGAAAGATCTGGGCCGCGCATCCGGCGGCCACGACCAGGGATTCCGGATGGTTTCGGATGACCTGACGGACCATTTGGGCCGATTGTCTCTGGGCCTCGGCCGTGACGGCACAGCTATTAATCACATAGAGATCGGCTTTTTCTTTGAAGGGGACGGCCTCCCACCCCTGGTCCTGAAAGCGTTCCTCCAGACAGGCGGATTCAAACTGGTTGACCTTACAGCCCAGGGTGTAGACCGCCACCCTCGGCGGGTTATTCTTTCCAGGTTTCTTCAATCCAGCCCCCTCCCACTAATCGGTCCTCCAGATAAACCACTGCGGCCTGTCCCGGTGTGACCGCCTTTTGCGGCTTTTCAAAATGGAGGTCCGCCCTCCGGTCATCGATAATCCGGATTATGGCCCCTGCCGGTTTATGCCGGTAGCGGATCTGGGCCGAAACTTTCAGGCCGTCGATTTCGGGGGGCCGGCTTAAGAAATGAAAATCAGAGAGCCGGCAGCCGGCGGATTCCAGATCCTTTTTATTGCCGATGACCAGGCGGTTGCGGTCCGATTCCAGACGGATCACATAATAGGGTTCGGCCGCCGGTATTCCCAGCCCCCTTCTTTGTCCGACCGTATAGGCGAATAATCCCCGATGGGTTCCCAGCTTTTTCCCTTCCGGGTCGACCACATCGCCGGACCGGCTCAGGTCTAAAGAGGCCTGTTTGAGCAGAAACTCCCGGTAGCCTTCCTGAGGCAGGAAACAGATATCCTGGCTTTCTCCTTTGGGATTCATGGGAAGTCCTATTTCCCGGGCAAAGGCCTTCACCTCTTCCTTGGTCCAGTCGCCGAGGGGGAAGAGAATCCGGGGGAGATTTTGAGCCTCAAGGCGGTGTAAAAAATAGGATTGATCCTTCCCCCTGTCCCGTCCTCTGGCAATAGTCAGGCCTTCGCCCCAGGAGGCCGGAACAATCCGGGCATAATGCCCGGTGGCAAAAAAATCAGCCCCCAGATTTAAGGCCTTTTGAAACATGAGCCCGAACTTGATGGTCGGGTTGCAGACCACACAGGGGTTCGGGGTCCGTCCCAAGGTGTATTCGGAAATAAAATAATCGACCACTTTTTGCTGAAAAGGTTCTTTTAAGGGAAGCACCTCCAGGGGGATGTCCAAAAAGGAACAGAGCTTTTCCAGCCAGGGAAGGGGAGATTCCGGGGAAAACCCAAAGTCGGCATGGAGCCCTATAACCCGATACCCTTCTTTTTTCAAGAGATAGGCCGACAGGGCGCTGTCGATTCCGCCACTCAGGGCTACGGCGACTGTTTTCACAAGACAATAATCATTAGACAGGATTTACAGGATTAACCGGATAGTATAGGAATTTAGGTGAACTTTTTAAAAACCTTTTCAAACCCGGCCAGGGATTTTTCGATGGTCTGGTCCGGCACGCAATAGGCGATTCGGAAATAACCGGGTTTGCCAAATCCCGTACCCGGTACGGTCAGGATCAACTCTTCCTGGAGGGCCTGGACAAAGGCCACGTCATCGGGAATGGGTGACTGCGGGAAAAGATAGAAGGCCCCTTCGGGCTTGACCAACTGATAGCCGGCCCCGGTCAGCCCTTGATAAAAAAGATCCCGCTTTTTTTGATAGATCCCGATATCCACCGTCAGACCCTGAACAGCCGGGAGAAGCCGCTGCATCAGGGCCGGGGCATTGACAAAACCCAGGATGCGGTTGGTGAAGGTAGCGGCGGCCATCAGCTCTTCCCGGTCCGGGGCCTGGGGATGGATGGCTAAATAGCCTATCCGCTCCCCCGGCAGGGAAAGGTCCTTGGAATAGGAGGTGACACTGATGCTTTGCCGGTAGGCCTGGAAAATGCTGGGCACCTGAACCTGATCATAGACGATCTTCCGGTAAGGTTCATCGCTGATCAGGTAAATGACCTGCCCCTGTTTTTGGCCATAGCCTTCCAAAAGTTCCCCTAATTTTTTGAGCGAGGTTTCATCATAGACTTTGCCGGTGGGGTTATTGGGGGAATTGATCAGGATGGCCTTGGTCCTGGGATTCAAAGCCTGCTCGATAGCCTTTATATCGATGGAGAAATCCGGTCCGGTTTGAACCACCCGGGGGACCCCCTGAAAATTATCGGTATAAAAAAGGTATTCCACGAAATAGGGGGCCAGGACGATTAATTCGTCGCCCGGGTCCAATAAAGCCTTTAGTAAGACATTCAAGGCCCCGGCGGCCCCACAGGTCATAATGACCTCGTTTTCGCTGAATGCCAGATCGTGTTCCCTGGATAGGAATCCGGCAACGGCCTTTCGGGTTTCCACGTAACCGGCATTGGCCATATAGGCATGCAAACCGGATTGGGGTTGATTGATAATCGAGGCCAAGACCTGGTGCACCGCGGCCGGCGGTTCCAGATTGGGATTTCCCAGACTGAAATCAAAGACATTCTCCGCCCCGTGCCGCGCTATGAGCCGTGCACACTCCACCAACAACTTCCGTATCCATGAGGAATTTTCCATATAACCTTTTATTTTTTGGGCAATAGCCATGAGGTGCTCCTCTGGTTAACTATCCTTAAATTGCTTTGGGTTGATAGCGGTTCGGTTCACTAAAAAAATCCAGGGCCTTCATAGAGAAAAGGACGTGGGCCGAATGTACCGCCCCGGTCGGAATGAAATAAGAGTCGCCCTGTTTTAATGTCCTGGTTTGACCATCGATGGTCATTTCAACTTCCCCTTCCAGGATCACCCCCCACTGGGCCTGATGGGCATGGGGCGGAATGTCCGCCGGTCCTTCGAGCGTAAAAAACACAGCCTGCATCTCCTTCCCCTGAAACAATTTTCCTTTAACTCCGGGGAAATTGATATCAACATCGGGTAGCTTCTCAATCATCTCGGGGAACAAAATTTTTTCCATCAAGTTAAGGTACCTCCACCACTCATAAATGTCCGGTCATTTTATTTAGATATTTATCTAATAACACAATAAATTCTTTCGGTAAAGGGTAAAAATTTACCATCTACTTGACAAAACGAACCTCTCATGAAATAACTACAAAACCCTCATGGACCAGGGGGGCACTGACAAAGCATGAAAATGGGCTTAAGATTATGTAGAACAGGCGCCCTCGCCTGTTATTAGGGAAAACAGCCGGGGGCGGCTGTTCATAAAACATATTTTATTTTCAAACTAACAGGGTCGGAGAAGGGGGAATAGAATGAAAAAGATTCTGGTAACCGGCGGGGCAGGGTTTATAGGAAGCCATCTTTGTGAAACGCTATTGGGTCAGGGCCATGACGTCGTCTGCCTGGACAATTTTTTTACCGGCTCAAAAGACAACATTTTACATCTGAGAGACAACCCCCATTTCGAAATCATCCGCCATGATATCATTAACCCCATCACCCTGGAGGTCAATGAGATTTATAATCTGGCCTGCCCGGCTTCTCCGGTCCACTATCAGTTCAATCCGGTCAAGACCATCAAGACTAATGTCATGGGAACCTTGAATATGCTGGGCCTGGCCAAGAACATCAAGGCCCGGATACTTCAGGCCTCCACCTCGGAGGTCTATGGCGACCCTTCGGTCCATCCGCAAAAGGAGACTTATTGGGGCAATGTCAATTGCATCGGCCCCCGGGGTTGCTATGATGAGGGGAAACGGGTGGCCGAAACCCTGATGATGGATTACCACCGGCAGCACGCCGTGGATATCCGCATTGTCCGCATCTTCAATACCTACGGCCCTAGGATGGCCGTCAACGACGGCCGGGTGGTCAGCAACTTCATCGTTCAGGCCTTGCGCGGGGAGGCCATCACCGTCTATGGAGAAGGGCAGCAAACCAGATCCTTTTGTTTTATTTCCGATCTGGTGAGGGGCCTGATCGCCATGATGGAACAGGATGGGTTTATCGGGCCGGTCAATCTCGGCAACCCCAATGAGTTTACCATTCTGACATTGGCAGAAAAGGTCAAAGCCATGATCGGATCAAAAGCCCCGATCGTCTTTAAGCCCCTGCCCCAGGATGACCCTATCCAGCGAAAACCGGACATAGAAAAAGCCTGGAATCATTTGAACTGGGTGCCCGGCGTCCAATTGGATGAAGGACTGGAGCAGGCCATCCGATACTTCCGCAATCGTTTGGCTTAATCCTACATAAAAATTCTGAAAAGATCAGGGACGCCCTCATAGATTGGCCTTATGGGGGCGGAATAAGACCTCTTTCATTCCCAGACCGGATCTGCAACACAACCCCTCAAAACTCCGTTTTTCAATATTGGTGATCTCGTAAAAAATCGCCGGAACCTGCATTCCGTCATTCCGGCGAAAGCCGGAATCCAGTGTTTTTACATGGTTACCCGTGACCTGGATTCCTATCCCCGATTAATACATTCAATATTGACAAGTTCGTAAAAAGCCCGAAAGCGCGCACATTCGTCATTCCCGTGAAAACGGGAATCCAGTCCCGCCAAAGGCGGGATTGAAAAACCTGGATTCCCGATAAAGACATTCGGGAATGACGAGAAAAATGTCGCTGTTTGTAATATTATAGGGATTTTTAATCGATTTGGAAGAGGCTAACATGATACAAAAACTCCCATTTTATTGATGATCCTTGAGAACGGCCTCCCGGTCCGGCCAGACCTGTTTGCCCTGCACGCCCGGGGGCGGCAACAGGGTAGGAATTCAGTTTAAGTATAAAAGTTTACTTATTTAAAAGAAATATGTTTACATACTAACAGAAATTGAGATAATATCATAAAAAAATTTTTCCGATAATCTGCCAAGATGAGGGGGTAACTATGGATCGATGCAAGCCGAGGACGTCCATGACCTGGCCGGGGTTTGGAATGATCGTTCTATTGCTGGCCTCGGGATTATTCCTTCCTTTTTCTTCAGAGGCCGTGATTACCACCCGGGTTTCGGTAGCTTCGGACGGGAGTCAGGGAAATGATTATTCGAACAATCCATCCATTTCGGCTGATGGACGTTTTGTGGCTTTTAGGTCTCTCGCATCCAATTTTGTACTTGGAGATACGAACGGCAAAGAGGATATTTTTGTCCATGACCGGCAGACCGGACAGATCAGCCGGATCTCGGTAACTTCGGACGGGACTGAGGGGAATGATCATTCTTACAGTCCATCCATCTCGACCGATGGGCGTTTTGTGGCTTTTACATCTTATGCTTCCAATTTAGTACATGGAGATACAAACGGCAAAATGGATATCTT
>JACRBX010000074.1 GCA_016219225.1 Deltaproteobacteria bacterium | reverse complement strand
GAATTCGGTGTGCTGGGTTACCGATCCTGGCTTTGCGAGCACTTGCCCACGCTCTACTTCTTCTTTCTTTGTCCCACGGAGCAACACGCCGGCATTATCACCAGCGCGCCCTTCGTCAAGGGTCTTGTTAAACATTTCAATGCCAGTAACAACTGTCTTCAATGTATCATGCAAACCAATAATCTGAACTTCGTCGTTGATCTTCACAATCCCACGTTCAATTCTGCCGGTGACCACTGTCCCACGCCCCTCAATCGAGAAGACGTCTTCGACAGGCATGAGGAATGGCTTATCGGTATCACGCACGGGTTCAGGAATGAACGTATCAAGCGCATTAAAAAGATCAAGAATTTTTAAGGATTTTACGAGCTTACCAAAATTAGAATAGTTATTATGGGTTGTCTGTCAGGGAAATATGACTTTTTATGTGGGGAGAGTTTGAAAAAGACGGGATGCCGGATATTTTACTTCTCGCTGATATGACTTTTATTTACCAATGGGATGAGAAAGTTAAGCTTTTTGCCTAAAATATCGAGCTTGTCATGGAAAGATCCAAATTTTTATAGCTCATTCATGTCCCTCCATCCAGCATCCAGCCTCACCTACTGCAATCCCGTCAATCCCTGGGCAATGGCAAATTTAATCAGGCCGGCCACATCCTTGAGGCCTAATTTCTGCATCAAACGGCTCCGGTAGGTCTCGACGGTTTTGGGGGACAGGAAGAGGATATCGGCAATGGCGGCACTGGTTTTCCCTTCGGCCACTAATTGCAGGATCTCCCTTTCCCGGGGGCTGAGGCTTTCCAACGGGCTGGGAGATTTAATCTTCTTGCGCTGCATCAAATAATCCTCGATCAGAATCTCATCGACCTTTTGGCTCAAATACCGCTGGCCGGCATAGACGGCCCGGACAGCCCGGATCAATTCTTTCCCGGCCGACTCCTTGATTAAAAACCCTTTGGCCCCGGCCTGGAGGGCTTGAAAGATGTGTTCCGTACTGTAATGCATGGATAGGATGATTATCCTGACCGATGACAACTCTTCCAAAAGTTGCCGGGTGGCTTCAATGCCATTTAATTTTGGCATGGCGATATCCATGACCACTATCCGGGGTTTTACCTTTTTAGCTTCGGCTACCGCCTGACGTCCATCGGCTGCTTCTCCCACGACCTGGATGTCGGCATTGGCCTCCAGAATGAAGCGGAGCCCTTCGCGAACGATGGCGTGATCATCGGCTATCAGGACCCGGATTCTTCCCTCATCAGAAATTTTTTCGGCCATTCTCATTCCTTCTGCAAGTCCCAAGTCTAGAGCCTCAAGTCCCGAGTTTCAAGTTTCAAGATGCAAAGTGCAGGGCTTTTCCCACTTGCAACCTGCAACTTGCATCTTGCATCTTTATTTACTGATCCCCGACCCCTGAACGATCTTTATCGCTCCACCGGCAATTGAAGAATTATCCGTGTTCCCTTCCCAGGTTCCGACAGGATCGCCAAATCTCCCCCCAGGGCCGCGGCCCGTTCTTTCATGGTAGCCAGTCCCCATCCCCTTTTTTCACCCCCCAGACGAAATCCCTTAAAGAGAAATCCCCAACCGTTGTCGGAGATGGTCAATTGGACCTTCCCGGGCCTCTCCTCCAGGACAATATCCACCTGGTCGGCCCCGGCATGTTTCGATACATTGGTCAGGGCCTCCTGGGCGATACGGAAAATAATGGACTCCATGGTTGGTGACAGGCGCGGGGGAAAATCTTTCCCTTCAATGTTTATTTCTATACCGGTTAAGGCCTTGAACCGTTCTCCATACCAGTACAGGGCGGCCAGGAGGCCAAAATCATCCAGTACCGAAGGGCGTAAATCGGACATGACTTCCCGGATATGCTGGGTAGTTTCCTCCAGCAATTTCTGGGCATCTTCCAGCCTGTGGATAATAATGGAACTGGTCTTTTCCGGCAGCATACTGATGGCGATGTTTAAATTCAAATTCAGGGCCGTCAGGTTCTGGCCCACCAGGTCATGGAGGGTCCGGGATATTTCTTTTCGTTCCAATTCCTCCACCTCGGACATTCTTATGGCCAGAGCCTGAAGTTGGTTTTGTTTCTCTAATAAGGCCTCTTCGGCTTTTTTACGATTGGTAATATCGTTAAAGGAGACAATGCTTTTGGACGTGCCGGGAATCAGGGCTACAATATTATGGGTGTTTTTGATATTTCCTTGTTTGTCAACGATCCTCGATTCGTATTCTCTGGGGGCGGCTTCCGGGTTTTTCCTTCTCAGGGTATGGTAGAGATGTATCCTTTCCAAATCCTCGGGGAGGGTAAAGTCGGCTGATTTTTTCTTCCCTTCGATTTCTTCCTTTAGGTATCCCGATAGTTTTAAAAATTCGTTGTTGACCAGGGAGATGGTCGTATCCTCTTCCACGATAATCAATCCTGCGCCGGTATGTTCAAAAAGGGTTCGATATTTTTCTTCGGAATCGTTTAAGATTTCCTCCATTGTCTTGCGCTGGGTGATGTCAGTAAAGGTTGCGAAAGAACCTCTAAATTTTCCATTTTCATCGATAAGGGGTTTCGGGGAAACAATGGTCCAGAGGGTAGTCCCCTCTTTATGCCTGAACTTTCTTTCGTACCGTTCCAATATCCCTTTTCGACGGTCGGCCTGTTTACTGATGTGGCTCGCCAAATCTTCCGGAAACATGAAATTTTCAATCGGACGTCCCACCATTTCTTCCGGACTGTAGCCCAGCATCTCGGCCATCTGGCGGTTTACATAGGTGATCGTAAAATTTTCATCCACCCGGCAGATGCCCTCGGAGGCGGCCTCAACCAGATGACGGAATTTTTCTTCACTTTCCCGCAGCTTTTCCTCGGCCTTCACCCTCTCTGTCAAGTCATCGTAAACGGTGACTATTTCCCCTGAAGGTAACTTAAATACATAATTCTCCGCCCAGAGGGAAATGCGATCGTCGGTATAGCGGGAAACCGGATGCCAGTTCGGTTTCCCGGTCCGATAAACCTCCTGAAAGACCTCTAACAATCCCATTTCTTTTATGCCTGGAAATACTACCTGAACGCTTCGGTCCTTGATTTTATGGCGTTCAATCTTTCCACTTCTGGCGCCGGCCGGATTAATATCCTTGAGTACGAAATCGGTTCCCCCTTCTTCGGCCTGATAGATGGCCACCCCTTCTGTCATATTTTCAAATATTTCACGGAACCGCACCTCGCTCTCCCTTAAGGCCTTTTCGGCCTGCTGGCGCTCCGTGATATCCAGGGACATGGACAAGAGGCATTGTTCGCCTTCCAGCTCCACCTGTTCCACCGATATCAATAAGTTAATGATATTTCCGGACTTCTGCCGTATTTGAACTTCAAGATCCCTTGCCGAGCCCTGTTCGGACACTTTCTCCTTTAATTGGTCCCTCTCATCACGATCGACCCAGAGATTTAATTCGGTTGGGGTGCGGCCGATGGCTTCCAGGCGGTCATAGCCGGTTATCTTTTGCCATAGGTCGTTTACCTCCAGGATTCTTTTATCCTTAAGCCTTGAAAAGGCAATTCCCACCGGACTGGCATTGAAGAAAGTGGAGAAACGTTTTTCGCTCCTCCGCAGACCTTCATCCGCCTTCTTGCGCGAGGTGATATCGAAGGCATAATGCACATACAAATCGTCCGTCACCGGGATCCAATGGGCGTCCCAGATAATTCCGAGCGCTTCCACTTCCAGGCGCTGTGGCTTGAAAGACGTCCAAACCGTCGGAGCAAGACACCAGGGACAAGGATCTTCCCGCCGGCCCCAGGTATCATAGCAATGCCTTCCAGGAATGGCCCCGCATTTGACTGCCATTTCATTGGCGGCCACGATTTCACGGCTGCCCGGCCGTAAGAGTAAAGCCACACCGGGAAGAGCGTCTAAAAGTATCCTCGTCAAACGAGCCGTTTCTTCCAGCACTGAAACCTCCCAACACGTCATTGCCGGTTGCTGATTAATCGTTAAAACGGGAAACGATTAACCAGTAACAGAGAAATTTAAAATATCTTGGTTAGGATTTTAACCATAACGAGGATAATCGGCAATAAAAAATATCAGAAAGGTATCTTTTTAGGTCGAGGTTTTGCTTATGGGAAGAATATCTTGTGTGGATTTATTAATTTGATATAATCTTCATAAGAAAATAACGTTAATAATTGTTTACTGGCGGAAGGGGAACCGATGACGGGCAAAGAATTCCTGAATTCTGTCGCAAAGGGGAAATCAGACATTCTCCAGCAGTTCCTTGCTATCCTTACTGAAACAGGTTCGCGCTATTGCGTGATCGGAGGGCTTGCCGTGAACGCCTATGTCGAAGCCGTGGTAAGCCTGGATGTCGATATCGTGGTGGCGGTTCATGACATCGAAAGCGTCGCAAATGCCGCCAAACGATACGAGTTGAAGGTTGAGCGGTTTGAGCACAGCATCAATATCAGCGGTCATGGCTCAGACCTTCGAATTCAAATGCAGACCGATCCTCGGTATCAAATTTTTATTGCAGGAGCTAAAGCAAGGGATATCCTTGGCTATGAGATGAAAGTTGCGGCATTGGAGGAGGTTTTACAGGGAAAGGTGTGGGCCTACATGGATACAACCCGCCGAAGGAGCAAACGGCAAAAAGATCTGGCGGACATATTGAGAATTATAGAAATATTCCCTGAACTTGCAACCAAACTCCCGCCGAGTCTAAAAGAGCAGATGCAGGAGTAATAACAAAGCAAAGGAGGTCGGGACAATGAAAATTATTATCTCCCTAATGGTAATAGGAACGCTCCTTTTCACCGGGTGTGCCTATGAAAGCAGGTATCATATACCCATGGCCCCCAATGTAGAGAAAATGGGGATCACTAAAACGATTCCTATGGAAGCGGCCCTGCTCATCACCGAAGAATCCAGAGACCGGATCTTCAATAGCCCGTCCTTTCCCGATTACCATGGCAATTTCATTATCTACTCTATTGAGCCCTATCAGCTTCCCATCGGACAGGCCTTCGAGAAAGCCGCCCTTCAAATCTTTTCCCAATTTTTCCCAAAAATTCATCTCATTCGAAACCTTGATGAGGCTAAAAACTACCGGCTGGTTATCGAACCCAGGCTGACTGATTTTTATCTGACACTCTTCTATACCAATTTTGGCCGTTACATATATAACGAGGTGGTAGACGGCCGATGCCAGGTTAAGGTTGCCGGCACCTTGTTCAGCCGGGGAAAGGTGATCTGGGAAAAGACTTTTGACACACCATTGGAAACGGAACACTGGGCAAACAATTATTGGTTAAAAGACAGCGTCGGGAAATTGGCCTCGGATACTCTGGTTCTGGCCTTGAAGATAATGGCCTTCCAAATCGTGAGAGAAAGCCAGTTGCCTCCCTCGCCCCCCCGGGGTTGGTTGGAAGAAATTGAGGGAAAGCGGTAAAGTTTGAAAAGAGAGTTTTTTTCACCGCAAAGGCGCGAAGAACGCAGAGAGAAACATCTTTGTTCAATCCCGTGAGAGGCGGGATTGAACAAAACATCCCTGGACTCCTTCCCGGAGGGGCCTACACCCCGGAGGGTTGCGAAAGCTTTTTCCTTTCTGTCCTCTCAACAGAAAGGAAAATTTATTCCTTTCGACTCCCAAAGGGAGTCTCTTATTAAGATCGGCAGATCGGCTCCCGGCCGGGAGCCTCTGCAAAAGCTCGACAAAGTCGAGCGGATCGATCGCCCTTTGCGGCTCTGCGGTGAAAATTGTTTTTCAAAAAGCTAAACTGATACGAATCATCTGAATCAGATTTTAACTTCCTGGCCTTTCCAGTATTTATTGCGGATCTCCCGTTTCAAGATCTTGCCCATGGGGTTTAAGGGCAGGGTTTCCCAGAAATCCACGGTCTTGGGGCATTTATAGCCGGCCAGATGCTCCTTGCAATAGGCAATGACTTCCTTCTCGCTCAGGCTTTCCCCGGGCTTACAAACAATCGCGGCCTTGACCGCTTCCCCCCACTTCTCGTCCGGAACACCGATCACCGCGGCTTGATATATCTTGGGGTGCTTGGAAAGGAGGTCGTCGATTTCAGTAGGATAGATATTTTCACCGCCGGAGATGATCATGTCGTTCTTACGATCCACAATATAGTAATAGCCTTCCTCATCCCGGGTAGCCATGTCGCCCACCGTTGCATATTCGCCCAGAAAGGCCTGGGCCGTTTTTTCCGGATCCTTATAATAGCCCTCAAACAGGCCGGGTGAGACGGCATAGAGTTCCCCCACCTCCCCCGGGGCGCATTCCTCGCCCTGAGAGTTGATCAACAGGATCCGACAAAAGGGGTTGGCCTGCCCGCAGCTCCTGACCTTGCGGTACTGGTCTTTAGGCCATAACGTGGTTACCCCGGCGGTCTCGGTGGACCCATAGCCCTCATATAATTCAGCCCCTTTAAAGAAATCCAGAATCTGTTCCTTGGTCTTGGTCATGAGGGGCGCCGAAGAGGTCAGGAGTTTTTTCAGGGAGCCTGTTTCAAAGCGGTCCTTATCCGGGACCTGTAAGATAACCGAGTACATGGTCGGGACCATGGAAGAGAAGGTGACTTTTTCCTTTTCGATGAGCTCAAGGATTTCCCGGCCGTCAAACCCGCCGGAAGGATAGATCACCGTGGTGGCCCCTTGATACACATCGCCCAGACCGAAGGTAATGGAATTGAAATGGAAGATGGGCATAATCAGGAGCGTGACGGTATCCTGGTCGGCATAGATGCCGTTGGCCACCAAAATGATGTTGGAGCGGTGGGAACGCATGGCCCCTTTAGGCCGGCCGGTAGTGCCTGAGGTATAACCGATATACCAGGTGGTGGTTTCAGAAACGTCCACCTTCGGATCAACGGGACTGGAGGCGGTCAAGAGCCTTTCGTATTCCAGATCCCTGTCATCGCCGGGTCCTCCGAAAACAAAAAATCCTTTTACTTTTTCAAACCCCGGGCGCACAGGGCGAAAGACCTCCCGGAAACAGGACTCGTAAATCAAGGCCTTGGCATCGCCCTGATTGATCACGTAGTTGATCTCTTCGGCCTTTAGGCGGAAATTGATCGGTACGGCCACTAGCCCAAGCTTGGCCAGGGCGAAAAGGATCTCATAATACTCGATACAGTTGTAAGCCAGGATGGCGATGTGATCGCCCGGCTGATAGCCCTGGGCCAAAAGGCCGTTGGCCAGGCGATTGACCCGTTCCTCGAATTCCCGAAAAGTGCACCGCTGGTCTTTAAAAACAAAGGCGGTCTTGTTGGGAAGTTTTCGGGCTGTAGCTCTTAAGGCGTCACCGACTAAAAGCTTCGGCATGGATCCTCCTTTTCATTAGACAGGATTTACAGGATAGTTATGATGGTCCTTTTTACAGGCCCTTCTCCCGGGCGAAGATGGCGGCACCCAGGGCTCCGATGATTTGGGGGTCTTCCGAGATAAAAGCCGGCAGACCGACCCGGGCTTCCACCCTTTTGACCACTCCGATGTTTTTGGCGATCCCGCCGGAGATAACGAAATCGGCCTTCAGCCCCACCCGTTTGAGGAGCCCGAATGCCCGATCTGCCGTGGCGGCGTGGAGACCCCCGAGGATATCGGCCTTGGGGGTCCCCCGGCGAAGATGACGGGCCACTTCGGAGCGGGCGAAGACCGTACAGATATTGCTGATCCTGGTGTCTTCCGCTGCCTCCATGGAGAGAGGTCCGATTTCCGCCAGGGGGACCTTGAGTTGAACGGCCATAACCTCTAAAAATCGACCGGTCCCGGCCGCACATTTATCGTTCATGGCAAAGGAGACATGATTTCCCCTGTCATCGATTCGAATGGCCTTGCAATCCTGTCCTCCCATATCCAGAATGGTCCGGGCCTGGGGGAAAAGAAAGTGGACTCCCCGGGCGTGGCAGGCGATTTCGGTGATAATCTCCTGGGCCCAGGGCACATTGATCCGTCCATAGCCGGTGGCCACCAGAAAATGGATGTCCCCTTGACTCAGACCGCTCTTGGCCAGAATCCCCTGCATTACGGTTTCGGCCGAACCTTTGCTTTCCGGTCCGGTCTCGATGGTGTGGGCGGCGATTATTTTATGTTCATTGAGGATCACGGCCTTGGAGGCCGCTGAACCAATGTCTATTCCGGCAAAAAACATATTGAATCCATTTAGACAGGATTTACAGGATTACTTGGATAATTTCTTTTAGCTTTGAGCCTTCCAGCTTGACCCTTTTTTTATCCTGCTCCCTTTTTTCAGAGAAGCCTGAATGGCCGCCCCAAGGGCCATAACACTGCGGGGATGTTCCGGAACGGCCATGACCTTTCCGGTCATTTTCTCCAGAGTTTTAATCAAACCCGGATTCAGGGCCGCCCCCCCGACCAGGACAATATCTTCCACCAGGCCCACTCGACCGATCAGTTCCCATATCCTGGCGGCTGCGGCCTGATGGATCCCGGCCGCGATCCGTTCCGGCGTTTCACCGGCATGAATATTGGAGATGATGACCGATTCGGCGAAAACCGCACAGGTACTGCTGACTTCGGCCAGGCCATCGGCGGTCAGGGACAAGGCCCCCATTTGCTCGAGGGGAACCTTGAGATAAACAGCCCCCAGCTCGATAAAAGAACCGGTTCCGGAAGCGCACTTGGCATTGTTGGTAAAATCTTCCAGGGTCCCGTCCGGCGCCAGCTTCATCACCCGGCAGCCTTCTGCGCCCATATCGACGACCGTCCGGGCCGTTGAAACCAAAAACCTGCTCCCCTTAGCGGCACAGATCTGCTCAGAGCTTTTTCCATCGGCAAAGGAAACCTCCCCGGCACCCCAGCCCGTGGCCATGACCCTTTCCACGTCTTCCGGCCTTAAGTCCAGTTCCTCCAGCAGGTCTCCATAAATCCTTCGGGCGGCCGTATCGGCCTCTTCTTCGGTGATCCAAACTCTTCGGCCCAGGACCTTCTGTCCGTCGAAGAGAACGGCCTTGACGCTCTGGGCGCCCACGTCAATACCCGCGAATAACATCGGTTACCCCTCAATCATCTCGATAAAGGCCTCGACCCGGCCCCGCATCTGCTCCACACCGGATGTGGTGTAATCCCCTTCGAGAAAAAGGACCGGAATTTTTAATTCTTCCCGCAATCGGTCTCTTAAATGGGGATATTCGGCCAGGCGGGCATCACAGCATTTGAGCACGTAAAAAACAGCCCCTTCGACATTAAAATCCTGGGTGGTGTTGACGATATGAGCCCAGCGGTTTTCCGGAATGGAGGCGGTAACGGTGGAGCGGGGACAGGCCGTACCTAACGACCGGCGGGCAATGGCCTCCAGGGGCGGCAGGTCGGGATTCAAAGGATACCAGAAAGACCGCGTCCCGACACAAAGGTCATCGGAAACCACCACCCCTCCGGCTTCTTCGATCACCTGATAAATCCGGGCATTGACCCCATCCATGGCCGATCCGGACAGGTAAATCCGGACGCCTTCGGAAACCTCCCGGGGGTCGGCCTCAAGGTCATCCAGGGTCTTTTTGAGCAAAGCGGCATGCTCATCTTTGGGCATCAACACCCCGGCGTAAGTCATCTGCCAGGCCTCATAGCCGGAGAGGAGCGGGGGGTCCGTTTTCCGCATCTCATACATCCTGCGCATCTGGGCCTTGTCTTCATTATAGACCGCAATGCTCCGGGCCAGGTCTTGGTCGCTGATGCTCCGGCCCAGAGTCCTTTCCAGACCCTGTTTAAACCCTTTTAAGACCTCCAGGTAATAGGGCAGGACCTCCCGGCCGGTGATTTTTTCCGGATAGTTGATGTAATGGACATAAGGTTTGATGTCCACACCGGCGATCAAGGCCGGTCTGGTCGGCCGGGGTACCAGGTTCTTCCAGAAATATTCCATACTTAAAATGATGTCGCAACTGTTAGGCACCACGACGCCGTCCAGATAGTCGTACTGGCCTCGCATCCCCGCATCCAGACAACTCCGGGCAAAAGGACAGGAATTGGGCGGCACATGAAGATCCGCCTGCTGCAAGGGTTCCCCGGTCCCGGAGATCCGGACCGGAAGGCAATCGGCGGCAAACAGGATCTCTTCCGGGGTGAGACAGCAAAAATACCCGAACACCTTTTTGCCCGTCTTCTGCTTCCATTCCCGCACCGCCTCATGGCGGTTTTCCGCATAGCGGAGGAAAGTCGCTTCCATTTTAAGCCACCGCCTTTCTCTGCTGCAAAGGTTCCCCGGCCTCGATTTTTTTCAGGATCTGCTCGGCAAAGGCATCCATCCGGGTCTTGATCTGCCCTTCGGAGAAAGAGCGTTCATCCACCAGGTCGCATTCAATCAGGACCGAAGGGATACCGAGTTCCCTTTCCAGGGTCAGCCGGAGTTGCAGACCGGGAAGATAAATAGGACGGCAGGTCAGCAGATAGGCCAGAACCCCGCCGGCGATATTATATTCCCGGCATTGTTCCAGGACCGCCTGGATGGTGGTGTTCATGGAAGAGCCGATAGACAAGGTCCGTACGGCCAATTCGGTCAGAGGATCTTCCTTAAGCCGCGGGGGCCAGGGATTGGGATTGTAGGCCGGTTCATAAGCAAAGACCCCGCCGATGGATTCAAAATAGTTGAATATCCCCATATTGAACCAGGTGGGGATGCCGTACCACAGGAGCCTGAATTTTTCCGTTTCGATCTGCCCCTGGCCGGCCTCCACCCTGGCCTTGACCTCATCACGCAAGGCCTTATAAAAACGAAAGGCCTTTTCCGTACCGGAACAATACATACCCGGATACATGGTGGCAAACCCGTCGGCACAACCCATTGGGGAGGGCACGGCCTTACGCAACTCCAGGATTTCCAGGCGCAATTCATTGGTTTGGTAGCCCCAGTCCAGACAGGCATTGAGGCGCTCGGGATCATATTGGATCCCGGTTACTTCCGTAATCAGGCTCAACAAATCTTCCAGTTGAGAACGGTAATAGCGGACCTCATGGGATTTAGGCGGCTGCATAATGGCCTCAAAAACCCGTTCAGGCCGGTCCAGGGTGAAAAGGGGCACCTTGAGCCTTTGGGACATGTCTTCAAACCATTTCAAGCGAACATCACAGACCGAGGAAGTGGTTACCAGGAGATCAGGAAGGGGCATCCCTTCCAGCGGGGCATCAGACAGGTCGCCCCCCAGGACATAACCGGTTGCCACCCGCTCATATCCGCAAAGGTCCGATGAATATCCGGCCTGTTCGGCTATGCGGGCGAACCGCACCGCCTCTTTTTCCGAATCCCTGGTTTTTCGGCGGACGGCGCACAAGGCGGCAAACTGTTCAGGATAAAAAGGATGGAGGCCCATGGCGTAAAAGAGCTCTTTCTCCACCAGGGAACAGGACCAGACCACGGGTTGCCCCCTCTTTTTATGGGCGTGGCCTTCCTGATAATCCTGCATAATAAATTGCCAGGCGTTCCTGGCTGTTTCCAGAGACTTGCGCGAACCTTTGGTTTCAACGGGTTTTTCCTGGGTCATGGCCTATTTTCCCTTTTAGATTCTTAAATTGCCCTTCTGAAAATTTATCTCTAACTTTTCTAAAACGCGAGATCATCCGCCTCTGGCCGGACGATCCTGGATAACTGGATGCTGAATAAAAACAAACAACCGATACTTGATAGTCTCGCAAAAACTCGTCATTCCCGCGCAGGCGGGAATCCAGGCCAAGCCTAACCAATTAAAAACACTGGATTCCCGTTTTCACGGGAATGACGAAAATGGGCGCTTTCGGACTTTTTACAAGTCCATTAAAAGTTGGCTAAGCTTTCATGCCCGGCAAGTTGAGAGAGGCGGTATTGCCGCCGTCAACCGGGATGGCCTGGCCGGTTATATAGCTCGCTTCATCACTGGCCAGGAAAAGAATGGCCGCCGCCACTTCCTCCGGCCGCCCAAAACGCCTAAGTTCGCAACGGCTGCCCAGTTTGTCAAATTTTCCTCTTTCCCGGGCCATATCAAAGACAGGCTTGGTCATGCCGGTCTCGATCAAACCGGGACAAACGGCGTTGACCCGGACATTATATTCTCCCAGATCGCAGGCCGCCGTCTGAGTAAAGTTGATCACAGCGGCCTTACTGGCGCTGTAGGCATTGCCGCCGGCCCCGGAGCGGATCCCGGCCACTGAGGCCGTGTTGACAATAGCCCCGGCCCTCCGCTCTTGAAAATGTTTAGCCACGTGTTTCGTCGTGTAGACCGCGCTCAGGACATTGACCCCATAGACCTTTTGCCAATCTTGCCCGTCTTGATTTTCCAGGCCGGTGAACTGTCCGGTGATGCCGGCATTGTTGCAAACAATATCGATGACCGAGTAGGTGCCGAAGGCCAGATCGATCAACCCCTTGACTTCCTCCTCCACAGACACATTGGTCCTTTGCATAACAGCCTGGCCATCCTCCTGCCTGACCAGATCCAGGGTTTCCTTAAGCCTTTGCTCATCCCAATCGGCTAAAACGAGTTTGGCCCCTTCCCGGGCAAACCGGATAGCCGTGGCCCGGCCGATACCGCTGGCCGCCCCGGTGATCACGGCAACTTTTCCCTCCAGGCGGCCTTTTTTATCGCTTTTCATCCTTCGACCTCCAAAGTCGTTTTTTTATTCCATAGGTAAACTTGAAAACACAAAACGCCCCCCGCCCTTCTCCCCCCAGTGGGAGGGGAAGGGCGACGAGCGCAAATGAAAACCGGATGGAGCGGACAGCCATCAGCATAGTGCTGATTGCTGACAGCGCTCATCCGTAAATATCATTTCCGGATGAGCGCTATTTCCCTTTCTTGCTGAAGACCTCGCGATCGCCACCGCTCATGCCGGCAATGTGCTTGACCAGCTTTTTCCGTGCCTCGATATCATACTGAGTCGTGATGGCGATCTGCTCCATAATCGGCGAGCCGCCGCCATGATAGTTGCCGACATTCCCGATACCGCCTGAGGCCGAACAAAGGATGTCTCCTAAATATCGCCAGAACTGGGCCTGATCTTCGGAAGACATATTCGGATTACGCTTGGTGTACTTATTAAGCAGGGTAGCGAGTTCCGGGTTCAAAAAATCTTTTTCATGAGGGAAAGTGGCCACCACCCCTCCGGCGATATCGCAAAGAATCTCCGCCTCCCGGAAAACCGCCTCACCCGACAGACAGCGGCCGACATTGCAGTAAATGGAATTGGGAATATAGGAACCCGGACCATAGGGAACAAAACCCACCCCCGGCATATAGACCTCCGGCTTGCCCAGGTCGGAAGCGGTGTATCCGGCGGCGTAGCCCAACTCAATGGTCATGATGATCTCGGCCAGCTTTTCCCGGACATGAGAAGCCTTATGCACATTATTCACCTCGGCGGCCAGGGCCGCGGCCCCCAAAAGGATATCCCCGATGGCCGGCTTGCAACCCGAATAGGAATGGCGGTGGAACAGGGCAAAAAGGAGGGCCATCACCCCCCCATGCTGCCACTCGCCGGCCAGAAAGACCCGTTCCCAGGGCACAAAGCAGTCCTCAAAGATCATATAGGAATCGGTTGAGCCCTGCTGAAACCCCCGCTTGAAATGCTCCCTTTTTCTTAAATTGTGAATGGTGACCACCTGTTTCAACCCGTCCCAATCCCCTGGAACGGCAAAGGCCACAGCATAGTCTTTGTCCTCGGGACGTAAGGCCCGGGTCGGTACCACCAGCACCTCGTCGGCCACCGAAGCCTCCGAGATATGCAGTTTGCAACCGCTGACCACGATGCCGTCATTCAACCTCTCCTTGATCCGCACATAGGCGTCGGGGTTGGGCTGGTCGGCCGGCCGAAGCAGCCGGTCGCCCTTGACGTCCGTCTGGGCGCAACAGCCTACCAAATCTTCGGACTGGAAACGGGTCAGCCACTTCTTGAAGTTTTCATGGTACTGGGTGGCCCCGTTGTTCTGCTTGTCGGCCTCATAGGAAACATTATAAATGGAGTTGGTGCCGTCGATGCCCATGCAGCGCTGGATGCAGCCGCCCACCTTCTGGCAGAGCATGCGGGTCATATCCTGTTTCTTGGGCAGGTCCTCGGTGTTCTGGTGGATGTGGGTAAAGCGGTTGATCCGTTCCCCGGTCAG
>JACRBX010000073.1 GCA_016219225.1 Deltaproteobacteria bacterium | reverse complement strand
TCAAAAAGGGTTCTTGGACGGGGCCAAAGGTTTGGTCTTAGCCATCCTTTATTCCTATTATACCTTTGTCAAGTATGCAAAATTAAAAGAGATATCTAATTGAATATTCTTATAATAAAATTAAGGCATTTGGGCGATGTACTCGTAACCACTCCCTGTCTGAGCGCTCTCAAAGAGGCCTATCCGCAGTCCCAAATTACCATGGTCGTCAACCAGGGGACCGAGGATATGGTCCGGGACAACCCTTGTCTATCGGAAGTCATCGCTTTAGAGAGAGAACCGAAGAAAAAACCTCTGGAGGAATTAGGCTATCAACGGCGGCTCATAGGCCGTTTGCGCCGGAAAGGGTTTGATCTTTCCATTGATTTCACCGGAGGGGACCGGGGGGCTATCCTCTCTTTCCTTTCCGGGGCCAAAGAACGAATCGGTTATCACCCCAAAAAACAAAAACAATGGTGGTGGAAAAGGGCCTTTACCCAAACCGTAAAGACGCCCGGCGATAACCGCCATGTCGTCGAACATCATCTGGATGCCCTGCGTTTGTTGGGAATAAATCCGCCTGCAATGCCCTTGCGGTTTTACTGGACCCCGAAAGACCAGGAAACCTTAAATCGGATTTTAGTTGAAAAGGGAATTAACAATCAAAACCCCTATGTGGTGGTCCACCCCACCTCCCGCTGGATGTTCAAGACCTGGCGACTGGAGGGTTATGCCGAGGTTATTGATTATATCCAAAGCAAGATGGACTGGGCCGTCATGGTCACCAGCGGTCCGGATAAAAAAGAACTGGATGCCGTTCAGGAAATCACGAAACGATGCCGAACAAAACCCCTGGATCTCTCCGGCCGACTTACTCTTAAACAATTAGGTTGCCTGATCGCCGGGGGAAAGTTTTTTTTCGGTGTGGACAGCGCCCCCATGCATATCGCCGCCGCAGTAGGCACTCCGGTTATTGCCCTTTTCGGACCATCCGGAGACCACATGTGGGGTCCCTGGGGGGAAGGGCATCTGGTTATTAAAAAAGACTGGGCCTGCCGCCCCTGCGGTGAAGACGGCTGTCAGGGAAGCAAGGTCAGCCGGTGCCTGACGGAGATCCATACCGACGAAGTGATCTCGGCTATTGAAAATTTGCTTGCCTCGTCACCCGTCACCCGTCACCCGTCACTCCTATGAAAATCGCCCTTATCCGCCGCCGCTATATCCCCCATGGAGGGGCCGAACGTTATGTCCAAAATCTCAGCCGACATTTAGTCGAACGGGGGCATGAAGTCCATCTGTTCAGCCATTCCTGGCCGGAATCGAAGGGCGTAACCTGTCATCCCGTACCCATGCTGTCAGGCCTGGGTCTTTTGAAACTGTGGTCTTTTAATTATGGCGTCAAGAAATCCCTGGCCAAAGAATCCTTTGATGTAATCCAGAGTTTTGAAAAAACCTGGTGCCAGGATGTCTATCGGGCCGGGGAGGGATGTCATAGAGAATGGCTCCTTCAGCGAAAAAAGATCGAGCCTTTTTATAAGACAATAGGGGTAACCATTAACCCCTTTCATTGGCTGACCTTGGCCATGGAAAGAAAGTTGTTTGAAAAAAGTAATACCCGATATTTCATTGCCAATTCGCAGCGGGGGAAGCAGGAGATTCTCGGCCACTATAAAGTCAGCCCCGAGAAGGTTCCGGTGATTTATAATGCCTTGCCTTTCTCTCTCCCCCCGGGGAAAAGGGGAGTGATGAGGGATAAAAAAGAAAAGACCCTCCTTTTTGTGGGTTCCGGTTTTCGGAGGAAAGGCCTGTTTTTTTTGATTCGGGCACTTCCCTTTGTTTTACGGAAGGAAAAAATCCGCCTCGTGGTCGTGGGGTCGGGGAACCGGAAAAAAGCTGAAAAGCTGGCCGAAGGGCTTGGGGTGTTAAAAAATATAACCTTCACAGGGCCGGTTCAAGAGATCGTCTCCTATTACCGGGAAACCGATGTCTTTGTGCTCCCCAGTATCTATGAACCTTTCAGCAACGCCTGCCTGGAGGCCATGGCTTACGGGCTTCCTGTAGTCACAACGGAAATGAACGGTGCTTCAGAGGATATCCTTCCCGGGGAAAACGGTTTGGTGGTCAAAGATCCGGCCCATATTTCCCACCTGGCCGAGGCTATCCTGCAGGCCTTGAAATTAAATAAAGAGGTGGTCCATCAGGTTCACCGGAAGATGCTGACCCGACATACCTGGGAAAGGCATCTGGAGGATCTCTTTTCGGTTTATTGTTCTGTTTTAAAAGAGAAACAACCGCATTGATTTTCATACCAGAATCGCCTTTTCAATCTCTGCCAAAATATTTAAAAGGGTAGTACCTGGGTGTTCTTCAGTACCTTCTTGTGTGTGTTTATGAAAAGGGAAAGTACTCAGTTCCATGTGATGTGGTGCAGAATCCCAGCGGACAATAAGGTTCTTTTGGGCATCCATATAGTGGAAACGGAACTTGCTTCGATCCGTTGGAAGTTGTTCGGAAAATTCGAGTTTAGAACCATCAATAAAGACGATTTGACCTTTGATATATCCGATCCCTAAAGTACCATCAATTTCTTGTTGGATGGTTCTTGATAAAACCAACCCTTCTATCTCACGAAGCTTTTCATGGAGAGCGGCAAGGTAGAATTCAATGGTCATAATCTTACGTTATCTAAGAGATCCAATTGACGTTTCGTTTCTTGATAAGCATCAAGAATAAATTCCCAATCAAACCATTCTTGATCGTCTCCCATCTCCCCGGCTATAAATTTTTTTTTAAATTTTTCAGAAGTCATTTTATGTTTTTTTTCAAAAGCAGTAAGCCGTTTTTGGTACCGGTCCAAATTAAATTCCAATGCCTTATGTTTTAGCACAAGGCTTGATTTGACTATAGGGACAGCTTCCTGCTCTAAAGTTAAGATTGTTTGCATATGCCCACCTTTTTCCTTAAGTTGATAAAAACGGTTTAATGGGTATAGTAGAAACTCATTAAAATAATTATAAAATCAATGTGTAGGTCGGTCAATTGAAAAATATAGGCCGATTATTTTTCCCTGTTGACCGGACTTAAGGCCGCCCCGATCAAGAACCAGAATAATAATAAATTGTCATCCACATATAAATCATCAAAGCAATTTCGGATAAAAAAACCAATCACCATGATAAAGACGGCCAGATTAATCGATCCGACCCAGGAAGACAGCCCGGCTTTCCCTCTTCGATAGGTCTGGTAGAGAATGGCCCCGATCAGCCAGAGAAAGGCCGCCAGGCCTTGAATGCCGGCCTGAAAGCCGATATTTAAAAAGGCGTTATGGGCATGCCAGAGGAGCGGTTGATGGCTGGCCCGGAAATGGGGAAAGGCCTCGGAAAAACTGTTGCGGCCGTAACCGATTCCCTGGAAGGGCCTTTCCCGGAAAAAGGTAAAGGCCAGCTTCCATATTTCGATCAGATCGCCGCCCGTACCGCCGATTTTCTGGGAGCTGACTTCCCCGGATTGAGGAATTTGCTCTCCATGAAACCAAACGGTTTTGGGCATTACCAGGGGAAGGAGCAAGAGACTCAGAAGGAAAACCAGGACCAATTTTTTCTTATTGGCCATCCAAACTACAAGAAGAATCTCCACGGCAGCAGCCAGCCACATAGCCCGCCCGAAGGTAATATAGATACAAAACAAACCCATGACGACCCAAATACCCCAAAACCAGCGAAGCTGTTTCGATAGGGGAGAAAAAAAGGAAATCAGGAAGAAAGGGAGGACGGTAATTAAATAAGTGCCAAATTCAGGATAGCTTTGATGTAAAGATCTCGCCCTGATTTCATAAGAGCCAAAGGACCCGCCGGCCTGCCAGAAGTCCCAGAGGGCATATACGATCATTAAGGTATTGCCGATGGTCAGGGAAAAAAATAATTGTTTCCGCTGATCCGGGTCCTGAGCGGCGTAAGCCAAAAGATAGTAGACCAAAATGCCTTTAAGTACATCCCCCTGAATTTTTTTAAAGCTGTAGGCCGGATTGACCGCCCAGAGGAGGGAAACAAAGACACAGGCCAGCCAAAAAAATAAGGGCCAGTCGATGGGTGTTCTGGGCCAGAGTATCCTTCTGTTTAATAGCATCAGGAGGAGCCAAAAAAAGACACCCAGGAAAAGGGTGCTCTCCCGGACTGCTGTAATATGTGCCAGGGGGAGAGAAAAAAGAAAAAGATTCAAGGAAATTCTCAGTCCCCCTTGGGCAACAGGGATCCATCGGTCCGGCGACCAGGATGAAAGGAGGGGGGGGGGTTCTTTTAAGGGACTGTTTTTCAACACTTAGCTGATGCCTTTATAGGACCTTTAATTCGAGAATAAAGTTCGGAGTTCAGACATCCTGACACAGTGCCTCATTTTTATGTAACATGGACGATATCCTTGACACCATAAACGAGTCGAAGCTTCGAACCCGGGAATAATGTTTTTGTCGTATTCAACATTTCACAGAGCCTTCCGATAGCCTTGC
>JACRBX010000072.1 GCA_016219225.1 Deltaproteobacteria bacterium | reverse complement strand
ACGACAAAGTCCGGCAGATGGGGGGTCAAGACCCCGGGGTCCCGGGAATAAAACCACAGTTCTTCCGGGGTATTGGAAAAGCCCCGATCACCGACGATTTCCTTGAGAGAACCTGCTATATCCATCATGGCTTTATACCTCCTTTCCCTTTTCTCCGATGGCCATCTTACACAGGTCGATGATATGGATCGGTTTTAATCCTTTTTTGGAAACCTTTTCCGATAAACTCGTCTGACAGGCCGGGCAGTTAAATACACAGTATTCGGCCCCGACGTCCAGCATATCCTCTATGTTCCTCTGTTGGACATCGTTGGCCAGACGGTATCCGGAGACCGCCCGAAAAATTTCGGCACAACAAAGGGCATTTTCCCCTTGATATTTCCTGTCCGGCAGTTCTACGCCGATGATATCGAGTATTTTTTTGACCAATCGGTGCTTTTCCGGGATAAGCCTGTTGGAGCAAGGGCGTTGGTAAGCGGCCTTGATGTTCAGGGGCCTTATCCGATCTTTTAAATCCTCAAGCCGTTCCAACAAAAAGTCCATATAATAAACCGGCTTAAAGGGAACTTCAATTCCATAAGCCGGGGCGATCGAGGTATAGGTGCCGTAACATTCGTCATGGAGACAGATCACCTCTTTGGCCCCGAGCTTAACGAAATTATCGATGACTAAGGGGAGCCTCTCTTTAATGACCGACATCCGGGCAAAATGGGTGTGCACCGCCGGACACATGAATTCCGCGCCGAAGACCATGGCGGCTGCCGCATCCTTGAAGATCTCCCCAGTGCCTAATTCGCCCAGGGAAGGGATGAAACAGCAGGAGAGGGCCTTATCCTTAACCGCACCGACCATGGGTTTTCCCTGCATCTGGGTCATGTTGATCCATTGATTGGTAATGGGTCTGGGGGCGGTGAACAGACCCTTCTCTTCCCGGCGTTCGCTGATCAGGTAAAAAGGATGGTTGCCCCTTTGACAATATTCCTCGCAGGCATAGCAGGTGACACAATCTCGAAATACCCGGGAGTCCTCTCCCCGGACGACCTTCAGGATCTCGGCCCGGGCCTCGTCATGACCGGCAAAGGACATGTACTGGCACTTCAGGAGACAATCGGCCGACGGGCAACTGCTGCAAACCTTTTCTTTAAAAGTCAAGGCAGACATAACGACCTCCATTTTTCAAGATTTCCGAAATCGGCATCGAGACTATTTAACAGGCCCCATTCACCCGCCTCCACATGAATCCGGGGCAGGCCACCGAAGAATATGAATTTGGGCGCCTTGGCCCTGTATAGCCATAGCACAGACAAAAAAATAATAAAAGAGGGATAAAAAAGAGCTGGAGGACCGGAGGTCCGGGCGGAACGATCGACGGAGAGCCCCGGGGCACCGGGTAAGGGAAAAAATAGCCCAAAATGCCCCTTGCACAATCCGGTGGTAGTTCTTATGATCACTGGTAAATGAAGAAGAGGAGGCATCATCATGGGGACCTCAAAAACGCCCCGGCCGAAGCGGGCTTTGAATCTGAAAGAAGATCCAAAACAGGACCTGTTGGCTGTACTCCAAAAAATCAGCCATTTTTACTGGGGACCTACCCTTGAACAATGCGAGCATATGTTGCAGCCCTCCTTTTGGCTCCCCATTGAAAAAGTGCTCTTCCGGCTGGACTCTTCTTCGGAGGTGATCTTTAAGGAAATTAAGGCCGTTTTAAACCATTTTCCCACGGCCCCGGCCCTTTTCGATGGACTGGAAGAAGAGTACGTTCGTTTGTTCATCAGTGACCGCCGGGGAATAAGGGCACCGCTGTATGCCTCCTGTTATGGGGCTATAAACTCCGCAGAAAGAGCGCCTTTGATGGGAGAGCCGGCCCTGGCCATGCAAGAACGATTTCGATCCAAAGGGTTGTCCCTGGCGGACGATATCGGGGAGCCGCCGGATCACCTGTCCATCGAACTGGAATATCTCTATTTTTTGCTGGAAAGGGGCTGGGCCGAGGATGATGACCTGCTTTTGAAGGAGGCCGGGCAGTTCGCCTCAGAAATCATGCTGCCCTGGGTCGGGCAGTTGCGGCAGAGGCTGGAGGCCATAGAAACCGAAAACCCATTTTATCCTCTCATCACCACCCTCTTATCGGCTTTCCTTAAAATGATCGGAGAAATAAAAGAAGGGGTTTAAAAAGTCCCAACCTTCTGCGGCCTTGAGGGCGGGGACTCCCTGTCCTCAAAATGAAGAGCAGGGAGTCATCAGGTTTCAACTCTTTAAGGGAGTTCTAATTTTCCTTGACGATTTTATAGGATCCATCTTTATTGAACGCCACCTCAGCATCCAGGTAAAAAACGTTCTTCATGTCCTTCCTCTCATCCTTCACCATGAAATAAGCCTCTCCGGCTCGGGCTCCGGTAGAACAGACGAAAACGATAGGTTTACTGAAGTCGAGGGTTTTCACCTTTTTTTCCAGATCACCAACAGGCATACCGATCGCTGTTTTTAGGGTCCCTGTTGAATATTCCGCCGCGCTTCTCACGTCGATCAGGAGCATACCGGAGGGATTTTCTTTCAACATCTTTTCAAAAGAGGCGACATCAATGGTCCCTTCTCCCTTTCCCGGTTTAATTTTGGCCGAGGCCGGGGCAAATAATTTTTCCCACTCAGGATAACCGCCGGCATAAACCAGGACATTTTGATAACCCAGCCCCATTAATTTTCGGGCCAGCTCATGAGACAATACACAACTGTATCCCTGGCAGAAACTAACCACCGGCTTGGTCATATCTTTGGGTAGACTGTTTTTGCTTCCTTCAAATTTTGAGACCGGAATATTAATCGACCCTTCGATGGTTCCTTTACTGAACAGGTTGGCCGGTCTTGAATCATAAAAAGGTACTCCGGCGCTGTGGAGTTCTTTGGCCTTCTGGGCATCGATCTCTTGATAGTCCGTGTCGAGCCAGACCGGCGGGGCGATGTAGAGTTTTAGGTTGGTGTATCCCTTGCTCTTCAGCCTCTGGGCATTCTTTAAGCTCAACTCGCATTCTCTGCCGATACCAAGAATAATTTCGGTATTCTTGGCGATGTTCAGTTTTTCAAACTCAGGATAAGTGCTGTTGAATTTCATGGACGGCAGGGACAGGGCCGAGGGGATGTGGCCGGCCGAATACAGCCCTTCCGGCCGGGCATCGATGATAACGACTTGGTTCAGTCGGCGAACACCGACTCCCACCTTACCCCTAACGTAATCGTAGTCCACCACTCCGAAGCCTTGGGCCATGGCTTCCTTGGTCAAAGCGACCAAAGAGAATCCCTTTTTCCATTCCAGGATGCCCCCGGCAAAAACTTTTATATTGTTATATCCTGATTTTTGTGCTGCTCTGGCAGCCTCGTGGCTTTGTTTGCTTGCGGGATCCTGACCATAAAAGACCAGAAGTGTACCCTTGTTTTTGGGTAAAAGCCTGGTCAGCTCATTGGGTTGATCTTTCGGAATACTGAATGAGCCGAAAATGTGGCCTTCGTTATATTCTTCTTTTGACCGGACATCGATGACCATCGAGTTGGGTGGCGGTGGCAGCTTGGCATATTGGGCTACAAAATCGGCATTAACAAGGTCTTTAAAATACCAATCCGGCTTAGCCGGTGTTTCGGCTGCCTGGACCACGGCAAACCCGGCGATAAAAGCCATCACCAAGATTAATGTTAATAAAACCCTAAGATGTTTTAATGATTTTTTCATTATTCTCCTCCCCTTTTATTTATTATACTGCGTAAATTCGTAAAAACGCGTCATTCCCGCGCAGGCGGGAATCCAGACCATACGTAACACATTAAATAACCTGGATTCCCGTTTCCACGGGAATGACGAAAATGGTTGCTTGTCGACTTTTTGCGAACCCATCAGGCTTAACTCTTTTTCCAAAACGAAGCCGGCAGGTGAACATTGCCCGGCAGCGTCGGTTCTTTCGGCCAATTCAATTGGGTGGTCCCGGCCGTATAATAAATTCGGGGCTTGGTGTCGATCAGATTGTTTTTCACCTGGACCAGACGGCCCTTTTTCATCAGGGCGCTGACTTGGCTGGCAGGATCATTCAGGTCCCCGAAGACCCGGGCCTTGGTGGGACAGGTCTCTACGCAGGCCGGTGCTTCCCCTCGTATTAAGCGGTGCTGGCAATAATCGCACTTGTCAGCCCGGCGCGTAAGCGGGTTCCAAAACCGGGCCCCGTAGGGACAGCCCGTAACGCAGTTGCCGCACCCGATGCACTTAGTTGGATCGATAACCACCATCCCATCGGATCGTTTATAGGTGGCCCGAACCGGGCAAGCGGCCACACAGGCCGGTTCCTCGCATTGCATACACTGACCGGGTTGAAACTGGACCCTTCGTCCCTTTTCCCCAAGAGCGGGTTTAACCCAGTTCCGCCAGCGGCCTTCGGGAACATTGTTTTCAACCTTGCAGGCCACCATGCAGGCCCTGCAGTCAAAACATTTCAAGGCATCAATGATCAAAACATAATTCTTACGGTGGATGTCCATCAGGTAATCTTCCTCACCGTTACAAAGGTTTCATGCATAGCCATGTTACCCGAAATGGTATCGTTGTGATCTTCCAGGATCTCGACAATAGAGGCCCCTTTCCCGTAGACATTGGAAAGCCCTTTGGACAACATGCCGAACCCCGAATCCATATAGACCGTATCCGGCCGGATCTCTTCGGTCACCCGTACCTTAAGCCTTCCCCGGCCGACCGGGCTGGTCACTTCCACCATCTCACCGGAAACAATGGCCATTTTCCGGGCCGGTTTGGGGTGCAGCCACAATTCATTCTCCGGGACCAGCTCGGAAAGCAGGGCGTTATTGGTGGATGATCCCTGAGTGATGTAAGCGTTTCGACCGACGACCAGCCTGAATTTCCCCCCCGGGACTGCCTGGCGGGCCCGGTAAACCGGCAAAGGATCGACTTTTTTTTCGACGTAACGCTGGTTGTAAAGCTCGATTTTCTTGGAAAGGGTTTTGTAAATCTTTCCTTCATAAACCCCGTAAATTTTACTGTGTTTATAATGAAAACCGTCTTTCTTCAGGTCTTTTTGGGCTTCGGGCCAATCCTTCAACTGCTCCTGGCGGTATTCTTCCATAGTGAAGTTAAAAAACTGCCCCAGGTTCAAGCGCCTGGCCAGTTCGGAAACAATCCAAAAAACAGGTTTCGATTCAAAAAGGGCCGGGACCACCGGGTCGCGGCTGACTATACAACCGCACGCCGAAGAACCCTGGAGGGCGGTTACCGGATCCATGCGTTCCAGATAACTGGGGGCCGGGAGGACCAGGTCGGCCATCCAAGCCGTATCGCTCATGGCAATATCCACCGTCACCATGAAATCAAGCTTATTGATCATTTCTACGGTCTTTTGGCGGTTGGCCCCGGTGGCCATGGGGTTAATCTTGTAGGTAAAGCATCCTTTGATCGGATAGGGCTTGCCTTCGATGACCGCGTCCCGGGCATGCTTGAAGGAGCCTTCTTCCTCAAACATCATCGGCGACCGCCCGCTTTCGATCCTTTCCTCCGGATTATTTTCATAAAAGGGCGGATCAAAGGGTTTGGCCTTGACCTTGATTTCCCGAGCCGCGGTGAGACCGCCGGGGCGGTCCCAATTGCCCAGTAAGGCATTGAGGATGGCCATGGAGCGGCGGATCTGAGTGGAGTCTTCATAATCCGAAGTCCTGCGGCCGGGGTAAATCATGGCTGCCGGGGCAGCCGCAGCCAATTCCCGGGCGATACGGCGGATGTCACTGGCCGGGATTTCACACTCCTTCTCCGCCCATTCCGGGGAATATTTCCGGACATGTTCCCTGAGCTGTTCCAGGCCATAGGTCTTTTCCTGAACAAATTTTTCGTCGTATCGTTTTTCCTCGATCAGTACCTGGGTCACGGCCAGGAAAAAGGCCATATCCGTACCCGGTTTGATGGCATGCCATTCATGGGCAATGGCGGCGGTTTTAGTAAAGCGAGGATCCAAGACCACCAGTTTGCAACCCTTCTGCTTGGCTGTCATCATGTCAATGCTGTCCGGGGTGATCAGGGATTCAAAAATATTGGCCCCGGCCATAATAATATATTTGGAGTTGAGCGTGTCAGGGATTGGCATTTCACCGAAGGTATCCAAATAGGCTCTGTTTCGGCTGACCAGACAATTCGATTCATGGGAAACGACATTATAAGAGCCAAAGACACTGGCAAAGCGGTTGACAAAACTGGATTGGACATCCGATCCGGCCATAAACAGGACGCCGCAGCGGGTATATTTTTCACCGATAGCCTTCAACTTTTCAGCGGCCAGATCCAAAGCTTGGGGCCAGGAAAGTCGCTGCCAGCGGCCCTCGCCGCGGGCCCCTTTACGGAGTAAGGGATATTTCAATCGATCCGGATCGTAAAGCTGTTTGATCCCTGCGTTTCCCTTGGCACACAACATACCTCTGGATTTCAGGAAGTTGGGGTGGGGATCGAGTTTCTGAACCACCCCTTTTTCCACTCTGGCGATGAGACCGCATTTATTGAGACACATATCGCAAATGGAGGGGATTTTTCGCACTTGGCCCCCGACCTGGTTTCCGATCGAAGGAACCAGGGCATGCAGAATCCGAGGCGCCCCCAGGGTGGCCGCGGCGGCCATTCCGGAAAACTGCAGAAACTGGCGGCGGGTCAAGCCTTTTTCATTAGCTGTCGGCATAGACGAAACTCCAAACCCCCATTACTCGCATTTTTCCGGCGAGGGAGAATCGAAGGCATGGCCCCAGAGCTGGGCATACATCTCCGTTTTATCCTTGTCGGAAAGAACGGCCCATTGGTCCTGGCATTTCAATTGGTCGATGTTTTTGAAGACCTCATCCCACCCAGCCTGGGTCTTACTGTTTGGGCCTAATTCTTTGGCACTGCCCCCGGCAACGTGGCAGGTCCGGCAATTTTTTCGGAAAAGGAATTTTCCTTTGCGGGCATT
>JACRBX010000071.1 GCA_016219225.1 Deltaproteobacteria bacterium | reverse complement strand
TGAAAACAATGGATCGCCGACCCTGGATAGGGGGAAACTGGAAAATGTTTAAAACGATCCCGGAGGCCTTGGAATTTCTTCAGGCCTTAAAGGCCGGTCTGCCGATACCCCTCCGGACCGAGGTGGTCATCGCCCCTCCTTTTACGGCTTTAGAAGCCAGTGAGCGGGCCACACGGGATAGCTCGGTACAATTAGCGGCCCAGAACGTCCATTGGGCCGATGAAGGGGCCTATACCGGGGAGATTTCTCCCCGGATGCTCCGGGATGTGGGGTGTTCCTATTGCCTTATCGGCCATTCCGAACGCCGGCAATGGTTCGGAGAAACCGACTCCCAGGTGGCTCAAAAGCTTCAGGCCTGTTTGAAAGCCGGATTAAAACCGGTCCTCTGTATAGGAGAGACCCTGGAGGAACGGGAAGGGGGCCGGATTAAGCAGGTTATTACCCGTCAGCTCCTTACCGCGGTTCAGGAACTTTCCCCGGAAGACCTGGCTCAGGGGGTGATTGCTTACGAGCCGGTTTGGGCCATTGGCACCGGAAGATCGGCCACTCCGGCCCTGGCCCAGGAAGTCCATGCCTTCATTAGGGAATTACTGGAAAGCAGTTTTAATAAAACAGTTGCAAAGGGAAAGAGGATTGTGTATGGTGGGAGTGTAACCCCTGAAAATATCCGGGAGCTCTTCGCCGAGCCCGATATCGACGGGGCACTGGTCGGAGGAGCCAGTTTAAAAGCGGAAAAATTTCTGGCTCTTATCAAGGAGGTTAATCAATAAATCGTTATGGGAACCCTGTTAATATTTATTCATATACTCGTTTGTCTGGCCCTGATCATGATTGTTCTTTTACAAACCGGAAAAGGGGCCAGTATGGGAGCGGCCTTTGGGGGGTCGAGTCAGACTATTTTCGGCAGCAGCGGGGCCTCCACCTTTCTCACCAAGCTGACGACTATTGTCGCCGTGGTTTTCATGCTCACCTCATTGCTTCTGGCTTTTCTGCATGGTCCAGGGTCCAGTTCTTCGGTGGTCAGTACCCCCGGTGGGGCGACGCCGCAGCAAACAGCCCCGGCCAAGACCCCGGCGGCTACGCCACCAGCCATGCCTCCGGCGAATCCGGCCCCGATCAATAAATAGGGATTTTTTTTTATGCCGAAGTGGTGGAATCTGGTAGACACACCATCTTGAGGGGGTGGCGGGTTACGCCCGTGCGGGTTCAAGTCCCGCCTTCGGCACCATAAATTAATAAACGGGCAAGCCTTTATCGGCTTGCCCGTTTTTGTTTTTGAGCTGGTTGCGCCTGGGTTGCGGATGGTTGCGGGAAAAAGCCATGCCGTTGTTTCGAACTGCGGGGTTTGTCCGGGCGGGTCATGTCGACCAGGCCCATCTCTATGGCTGGTTTGAGGTAGCGCTCTTCGAAATTCGCACGTCCCTTTAATCCCAGCGCCGCCTGGATCTCCACGCGTGTCATCTCTCCCAACATGATTTTCAGCATCTTCAAGACTTCGGCGGAAACTTGCCCTGCAACTTGCCCTGTGATTTGTCCGGTAGCTTCCGGGGTACTTGTGGGGTCCTGCTTAGAACCTCCTTTTCAGGATTAAAAATGGTACTTTAAGAGCTTATTTACCCCTCATTCTATATGTGAATCTTCGAAATTTCAATACCCTCGGATGGTCCCCCCCTCAACCCCTGACAATCTGTGAGCAAATCGGTTATTCGAGGTCAAGCCACCGCCGATTCGAAAGGTTTTTCTTTTCTCTCAAGTTTATAAGCTAACAGCGTCCCCTTATGTCTCAGGACCCAGGGAATAAGGGTATCCTTATTTTCCTTTTGACGAAGGCCCCGGGAGACGTTACTATAGAAGCCGTAATAGCGAATCCCGACGATGGCGGGACTCGCCCTGATTGGAGATAGGGGTCATGGCTGCCAGCCGATCTAAGGTAATAATGTGAAGGGGGTAAAAAGATATGATCAGAAATTACCGTCATTCATGGTCAGGCATCGTTGGGGTCATTTTGTTGATCGGATCACTCAGTTTCCAATTAGAAGGCTGTATTAAAAAGAAACCTATCCTCATAGGGTTTTCCGCCCAACTGACCGGCAGACAGGCTGAATTAGGTGTGCAGGAACGAAATGGCGTCCAATTAGCCATAGAGACCATTAATGAAGCCGGTGGGGTAGCCGGACATAAGATCGAATTACTAGTCCGGGATGACCTGGGTGTCCCGGAGAAAGCAAAGGAAGCCGATCAGGAATTGATTAAGGCGGGTGTCCATGCCATTATTGGACATGCCACGAGTGCGCAAGCCGTGGCCGGCCTTGAGGTAACAAACCCTGCCAAAGTCATTATGCTCAGTCCGACGGTTTCTTCTCCGAAATTAAGCGGCTTGGACGATTATTTCTTTCGGGTCTATCCTTCCTTCAAAGACAGTGCCCAAGCCTTTGCCGAGTATACTTATCGGCGGGAGGGGGTAACTCGATTGGCTGTTATATACGATAATGACAACGCCGCTTATGCTAAGACTTACAGCACAGCCTTTGCCGAAAAATTTCAGTCTATAGGCGGGAAGATAGCTGACGAAGTCAGTTTTTCTTCAAAAGCGCAACCGGACTTTACCTCTTTGCTGTTGAAACTACGGAGAAGTAAGGCAAATGGGCTGCTTATTATTGCTTCGGATGTGGATACGGCGCTTATCACCCAGAGATCTCGCCTCATGAATTGGGAGATACGCAGATATTCTTCCGCCTGGGCTCAGACCGAAACCCTGATCAAAAATGGCGGGCAGGCTGTTGAAGGACTTAAAATCGAACAGGCGTATGCAGTGAGCAGCCAATCGCGAGGGTTTCTGGATTTCCAAACGCGCTATCAGGCCAGATTCGGACAAGCCCCTTCTTTCGGCGCTGCTTTTGGTTATGAAGCCGCTCTGGTCCTGGCAGCCGCCTTGGAAAAGACCGGCGGCAAGGCGGAGGGTTTGCGGCAGGCGTTGACGGGAATTCGTGACTTCCGGGGGCTGATGGATACCTTCTCTTTCGATCGCTTTGGGGATGTTGAGCGGCCCTTTTATTTAAGTACTATTCGGGGTGGCAAATTTATAATTCTTCAGAAGATGACATTGAACGGAGCTGGAGGTAAATAATGGCCAACGGAAAGGATTTCCCTTTCCTCCGTCAGGTGTTGTCGCATTTGGTACTCTTTCGCCTGTTCCTTCCTCTTTTGATCCTGGGATTTATAACCATTGCCGGAGTGGGCTATTTAGAGGAACGGAACCTTGAAATCCAGCAGTACCAGATGGCCCAATCAATGGCCCGCATAGTCGATCACCATCTAGACCAGGGGGGGCGCATCTTAGACGCGGTAGCCCATGTAGCTGAATCTTCTGGGGCGGAAAGTTTAACCACTTATATGAAAAGCACCTGGGAGGCCTATGGGTATTTTGAAACTTTGTATTATTTGGATGAAGCTAAAAAAATTAAATTATTAACGCCTTCCGATTCGCGTTACTTAGGTCTGGATATGTCGAATTTACCGGACATTCAGCAAACAGAAAAAAAGAAAAGCCTCATTATTTCGAGGCCCTTTATTTCGCTGCGTACGGGCGAACCTACGGTTTACCTGGTTAAAACCCTTTCCCGCGGAGGCTATGTGGTCGGTGAACTGAATCTAGGCTTATTTCAGAAAGAAATTACCAACATCACGGGCCGGTTGGGTAAGGACTTTGTTTTCATAATGGATCAAGCCGGAACACTCATAGCCCATCCCTCTCCGGACTTGGTCAAACAGCAAACCAACCTGAGCAACTTGGAAATAGTTCACCGCATTTTAGCCGGAAAGGCTAATGGCATTTATTCGTATTACGGAACAAGTGTTTTGGGTAGTGCGGTCCGGGTAGAGCGTACAGGATGGTTGGTAGTGGATCAGGTGCCTTTGTCTGCTTTTTTAAGTCTATACGTATGGATATTGGGGTTGATCCTTCTAATATCCTTGATGATCTGGTTATTGTTACTGTGGGATCTCCGTAAACAATTACAGCGCTTCGTGATTTCCCCGCTGGAGCGGTTCAGCCGGGTAACAAATGCTCTGACAGCAGGAGACTTTACTCAGGCCGGTTCTTTGACCGCCCAGTCGACTGCTTTTGCCGAGTTGAATGAGCTGGCGGCCGACTTTCAGTCAATGAGTAGTACCCTCCAGGCACGGGAAGACGCCTTGCGCAAGGCTAAAGATGAGCTGGAAGTACAGGTTTCCCAGAGGACTCAGGAACTGGTGGCGGTAAACAAAGAATTGCAGCAACTTTCCTCTTCGGACGGCTTAACGGGGATTGCTAATCGGCGTTATTTTGACCAAGTTTTAGCCCAAGAGTGGCAACACGGGATACGGCAAGGGTCTTCGCTGGCGCTCGTTATGATCGATATTGATTTTTTTAAAAACTATAATGATGTGTATGGACATCAGGCCGGAGATGACTGCTTGAAACAGGTAGCCGGCACCTTGAAAGCTACGTTGAGACGGAGTGTTGATTTAGCTGCTCGCTATGGTGGCGAGGAGTTTGCCGCTGTGCTCCCTAATACTGAGATGGAGGGTGCTGCTTTCTTGGCGGAAGAGATAAGAGCAACGATTGAAGGTCTTGGCATTAAACATGAGAATTCGTCCATCAGCAAGGTTGTTACCGTGAGTGTCGGGGTAGCTGCTGTTATTCCTATTATGGGAACGCAACCCTCGATGATTATCGCACCGGCCGATCAGGCACTCTATAAAGCCAAGCACGAAGGGCGCAACCGGGTTAGAATATCAGCCGATGTCGGTTTCAAATTAAATGGTTTTTAGAAACCCGATTAAATGGGTCGGGGACATGAGAGGTCTTGGCCGCCCGTCTATATCGAGCCTCCGCTCTCTCCCGTATCCACTCCCGAGCTTTTCAAGGAGTACCCTTTCATCCTCATGAGCGGAACCAAGATGCGGGACTTCTTCCACTCCGAGATGCACCAGGTTACCTCATTGCGGAGAAGGCATCCCGATCCTGTCGTGGAGATTCATCGGGTATTAACAGATGGTGGAAATTCAGCAATAACCATACTGCTACAGGGCAGTCGTTGGAGCAACCTCTATCTGAATACGCTTGCCGGATCAGGAGCGCTCATTTCCCGAAGTTCAGACGATGTGTTTTCGGCATTTGATGAAATGGAAATGCAAATCACACACGAGATCAAGGGAAACTTGGCCTTTATCCGGTACGGATGCCTCCCCATTGGCTGAGGAAGATTCTCTCGTTATCACTGTTTGCTTTTGCCGCTTGCATTAATGCGAGAACAAATACTCCCAGAAATAGACCGATAAATATACCGGCAATTATTCCCTCAAGAAAAAGACTCATTGGGCACCTCCTAAAGGCATCATGGCTTTTTTGAATTTATTATACCCTCATGCCCCTGGGGCGGATGCCACAAAGCATGAGAGGCCTCGGTCCGGCCAAGCCGGACACACGGATAAACACGGTTACTGCTTTTCATCTCTTAAGAAAACGGGCTTCCGGCTTTTTTGAACCGGCTTCCGTCGCAGGCGGATAGCAGGTTTTCTACTATCACGATAATTTATACGCAAAGGTTGTACCAAATTATTGTAAAAATATATCTATATGAATTAACTTATATATTTATAAAAATGATATTAGGCCGGATCATGAACTGAAGGATTTTTACTTCATTAAGGAGCAAAAAATGGGTTCTAATCCCTACGGTTTTGGGTGGGGAGAAAGAACGGATTTTTTAGTAGTTTTTTTAATTCAAAGCAGGTAAAACCCGATTTTCGACGAGCATCTCGCCCTGAACAAGTACAGGGAGAAGATCGGCGGGATGACGATGCTCCCGGGAACCAACCGGGCGGCGGACCGCTTCGTCCGCGCTTCCTTTTACATCAACGCCATCCCGAAGACGGACAATACCAGGCAGGCCGTGGCCTCGGTTTTTGGCGTGATCCGCGGCGTGTCGGTCCCGTTGGGCATCAGCACGCCGGGCCAACCGAACATTTCCAGCACGCTCTGGCGCACCGTGGCCGATCTCGACTTCAGGAAGGGCTTGCCGGTGAAGCGGTTTGAGCTGGTAGGGGGCAAGACTTACAGCGGCAACGCCGCGGCGCAGTTCAAGTCGGCCGAACCGTTCAAATTCATGCCGGCCTCGGGGGATTGACCGCCCGGGCCTTTTTTAAGCCCTGCCCCATCAACACCGGCCTTCGCAACCGGATGGCTATCTCTTTCTGATATCACCGGCCAGGAAGTTGGGATCGGGCCGTCTTTTCGCTCTCGCCATATTGGGAAAACCGGTTTTTCCGCCCCGAAAAAGTTATTATTGGCCCATTTTTGAGGGCACAGATGGCACTATCCTCTGCCGGATCAATTGGTTTTCGTGGCCGGACCCCGTTTTAATAGGTTCATATTCAAATGGGCCAATGTGCCTTGATGACCGTCCCTTTTCCTTTGGCGGACTCAATGGAAAAAATACCACCCGAGAGCTCAACCCGCTCCTTCATGCTTGTAAGCCCTAATCCTTTCCGGGCACGCCCGGGAGAGTTGACTTCCTCTATATTGAAGCCCTGGCCGTTGTCCCGGATTACGAGTTCCATCCGGCTGTCCACTTTTCGTAACGATTGCCGCACAAGATCCGCCTTGCTGTATTTAGCAATGTTGTTCATGGCTTCTTGAATCACCCTGAAAACAATGATTTTCAAAGGAAGCGGCACATCCTCTTCCTCAATGCCCATCTCCTGCTCGACCGTAATAGTTGAATAAATGGATTGAAACCTCCTGAAGAACCAGGAAAGGGTAAGCTGGAGACCCAGGTCATCGAGCATAGGCGGCCGTAGATCCGCCTGTATCCTTCGGCATTCTTCAATGCCCTCCTGAATTACGGGGATGAGGGGTTGCAAAAATTCGGCACCAGCCGTTGGGGTCTTTTCGATCCTCAGCATAGCGTCTTCAACCTTGAATTTAATGGCGCTCAGGTGACTCCCTATGGTATCATGAATCTCTCCGGCGATCCTCTTTCTTTCTTCCTCCTGGGCGGAGAGAAGTTTTGCGGATATCCGGCGCACATCCTTATTGGCTTCGGCCAGTTTCGTCGTCCGCTCTTTCACCTGGAATTCAAGTGTGTCAGAAAGTTTCACCAGTTCCCCTGTGCGCTCTCGCAAGGCCTGTTCGGCGCGCAGGCGTTCGACGATTTCCCAGGAGAAGTCGCCCAGGAGCAAAGCGATATCAACATCAGTCTTATCATAGTCGATCGGTTTGTTCCCCATTCCGATGATGGCCACGATTAGACCATCCCTCATGATGGGAACATCCATTTCCCGAATGATCGTCGCATGCCCCTGGGGCAGGCCTTTGCAATGGGGCAGCGAAGAGAAATCGTTATGAATGACCGGACGGCGCTCTTGCACACAATCAACCCAGACCCCGGCCTGAGAAATCGGGTAATGACTTCCTTTGCCTTCTGCGGTGCACATGTTCCGCAGCGTATTCGTCGACCAGTTCTGCAAGGAAAGCGTTTCCTGATCGGCTTCCAGAAAATGGTAGAAGCCGATCGTGCTGCCTGTCAGTGCTTCGATCTCGTCCAAAGCGACCTGAAGAAATTTATCAACGGATATGGAACTCTTATTGCTCGCCGTCAACATCCGCAAACGGGCCTGCACAATACTTTCCACCCGTTTCCGCTCTGTAATGTCGATACAGGTGCCGACCCATTCCAGTATATTCCCATCGTCTTTGGAAACCGGCACGCCGCGGGCCAGGAAGTGGCGGTAAGTCCCATCATATCTGCGTACGCGATATTCCACCTCGTAATTATTCTTCGTGGCAACAGCATCTTCCCATGTCCTAACGGCGTGTTCAATGTCGTCAGGATGCAGCGCTTTCGACCATCCCCGACCTATGACCTCCTCTTTGCTCTGGCCCGTAAATTTTCTCCACGATGGGATGTCCTCCTCAACTTCTCCCTCTGGATTGGTCGTCCATCCCAACTGGTCGGTTACTTCAATGTAAGACCGATAGCGTTTCTCGCTCTTGATCAACGCTGCCTCCAGCCGGTTGCGCTCGGTGATGTCGCGCACAATCGTTGAAGCTCCCACAATCCTGGCATCAACATCCTTTACAGAGGACATGGTCAGGGAGACATGGATGTGACCGCCGTCCTTTTTCATACGGGCGGTTTCATAATGATCGACATGCTCTCCTTGGCTTATTCTTTTAATAAGTTGTGACACCTCATCAATATGACCGGGAGGAAACAGAACAGAGACATGCTTTCCTATGATTTGCTCTGAGGAGTAACCATAAATTTTTTCTGCGCTTTTGTTCCAGCTTAAAATAATACCCTCCAAGCTATTGGTGAAGATGGCATCCTCTGTGGATTCGACGATGGCTGCTAATTGTTGCAGACCAGCCTCGGCCCGCTTACGGTCGGAGATGTCGCTCATCGTCGCCCTCCAGCCCAGAGCACCTCCGCTATCATAGGCCACTTTGGCCTTCATCTGCACCCAGAATGGCCTGCCGTCTTCTCCCGCCATCCGCAGTTCAATAGTCAGCGGGATCTGCCTTTCAAAGAGCTGTTTGCGGAAAAGGTAGTAAATATCCTGGTCATCCCGGAAGATGAACCGGGACACCGGCTGCCCGGCCAACTGCTTTTTTTTCACGCCGAGCAATTGGGTGGCGGTGAGATTCGCTTCCAAAATCAGCCCCTGTTCACTGAGGGTCAGGTACCCGACCGGTGCCAGAGCATAGAGGTCAAAGTACCTGGCCCGGGAGGCTTCGAGCTCTTCCTGTGCCCGGCGCAGTTCCTCATTTTGCATCTCCAGCTCGATCTGGTGCACTTCCAATTCGTGGATCAAGCGCTTGGTTTCTTCCGGCGTTTTGGCACCCAGGTCAGGAGATTGTCTCTTGAGCCGTCCCTCTGCCCTTCGGCGCAGATCCTGCCCTGCGTCTGTCGATGGATTGCTAAAATCATTTTGAGGGGTCTTTCTCTCGGCCAGTTTACACCTCCGTAAATTTTGGTTCTCTCGGATTTTTTTTCAGAGGGGCCAAAGGGCTCGGATAACTACCCCTTTTCCCTTGGTGGACTCAATGGAAATAGAGCCCCCGGAAAACTCAACCCGCTTTTTCATGCTGAAGAACCCCAAGCCTTTTTTTAAATTTTTTTTAGAGGAAAGCGTTTCCGGATCGAATCCATCTCCATTATCTCTTATAATGAGTTCCATAGCGCCGTCGACTTTTTGCAGCCCCACATATACCGAGTCAGCCTGGGCATGTTTGCTGATATTATTCAGGGCCTCTTGAATAATTCTAAAAAGGGTGATTTTTAGATGATCCGGCACCTCCTCTTCCCGGATGGTAACCACACATTCAACCTTGATGGCGGAGTAAATCGTTTCAAGTCTCCGGCAGTACCAGGAAAGGGTGGCGACGATACCCAAGTCGTCCAGATGGGGAGGTCGCAAATCGCCCTGAATTCGGCGGGCCGCTTTGATCGTCTCCTGGACGAGGGGGACGAGAGCCTCCAGGGGTTTGGAGATATTCAAGGCTTCGTCCTTGGGGAGATGATGTAATGCCTCCTCCGCCTTGAATTTGATGGCGCTCAGGGATGACCCCAGAATATCATGGACTTCCTGGGCGATCCGTTTTCGTTCATTCTCCTGGGCGAAGAGGATCTGGGAAGCCAGTATCCGCAGTTGTCTTTTTGATTCCAGCAAATCCTCCTCCAATTGTTTGCGCTGGGTAATGTCGCGGGCAATGGTCGAGGCTCCTATGATCTTTCCCGAGGGGTCCCTGATCGCAGAGACAGTAAGGGAAATGTGAATACTCTGACCGTTTTTTCTTCGACGGAGAGTCTCATAGTGCTTGACCTCTTCCCCGCGGCTAATTCTCTGAAGAATCGCAGGCACTTCATCAATGCGATCATTCGGAGCCAAAATGGATATGGACTGGCCTACAACTTCTTCGGCAGTATACCCATAGATTTTTTCCGCCCCTCGGTTCCAGCTAATAATTTCTCCATTCAATGTCTTGCTGATGATGGCATCGTCAGACGAGTCTATAATAGCCGCCAACCGCGACTGTTGCAGGACCTCCCCGGCTTGCTTGATCTCGGTGATGTCACTCATCACCACGCGGCGCAGAGGAACGCCATCAGCACCCTGCGCGGTGGCGGCCTCCAGCCGTGCCCAGAAAATGGTTTCGTCCTTTTTCACCATTCGGAGTTCACACACCTGCCGGGCCTCGGTTTTAAGGAGTTGTTTGCTGCACAGATAGAAGATGTCCTGGTCTACCTTGAAGATGAACTCGGTGAACCGCCGCTTGACTAGCACACTTTTCCCCAGGCCCAGCAAACCGGCCGCGGTGAGATTAGCCTCCAGGATGAGCCCCTGTTCGTTTAAGGACAGGTACCCGACCGGGGCCAGATCATAGAGGTCAAAGTATCTGGCCCGGGAGGCTTCGAGCTCTTCCTGCGTCCGGCGCAATTCCTCATTCTGGATCTCCAGTTCGATCTGGTGCACCTGTAATTCGTGGAGCAGGGGGCCGGCCTCTTCCGGCGTTTTGGCACCTTGGGCGGGAGATTGTTTTTTAAGCCGTTTCTCGGCTCGCTGGCGGAGGATCTGTCCTGAGTAAGTCGATTGATCGCTTAAATCAGTTTGAGGGGTTTTGGTTTCCGTCATTTATATCGTCCTGTTTATTGTCTATCCTCTGGTTTCGGGAGCGTTTCTTTCTCCCCGGTTGCTCTCCGAGATTAAAAGTGACTACGACCGCTTTCCAACCCGGGAGCGCCATGGGTACGGGGTTCATATCAGTCCGGATTATTCGCCCGTCTTTTTTGACTACTCCGGTCCCGACGTGCTCCACCAAACGCTGCTCTTTAATCGCCCGTGCACCGGCCGACTCTTCCGCCGCCATGGGACTGCCGTCCGGCCTGAGAAATTCCTGCTGCCGGTAATCTTTTCGAAGCAGGTCGGCCCGGGGAACATCCAACATCTTTTCCAGCGCGGGATTCACATAGACGATCCGGCCTTCGCCGTCGAGGACCGAGACGCCCACGGGCACTATCTCGAACAGGTTGAGGCCTTCCGTTTTCATCACCGGCCGGATAATCAGATTGACGTCGAAGCGGTCTCCGTTGGTTTTGACCTGCAAGCCTTCGTAACGGACGTCTTTTGCTGGGTCAATGCCTTGCGTACCCCCCCGTCGGAATGACATAGGCGCAGTTGGGCTTCACCTCCATACCGGCCTCCACCTTGAAAACGCGCTCCAGGGGAGCTGCTTGCTTCTGAGTCGGCTTCTGTCGGGGTCTCAACCAAAGTAACCGGCTGCCCCTCTCCGTCCGCCGGGATTTCCTGTGTCTTCTTTGGACTCTTTTTTTTTGGTCACTTTGTCCTTGCACGCCTTGCAAAAGATCAGATCAAGGCACTTTTCCTTACATCATAGGAGGTAAAATTGAAAAATTGGGTCACAATTTGATTTAAAATTGGAAGCTTAAAATAGTCAAATAGTCATGTCAAGAAAAAAATAATTACTCCCCCCCCAATGCAACTAGATGTTATTGTTATTATTTATTTTGGAAAATTAAGGCATAGAGCATGTCACAATCCATTCGTTTTGTAGGGAATTGTTTCCTCAAAATAAAGTTTTTTGAATTTTAAAATACAGCCTTACCATTATTGATTTTATCCCTGTGAGTTCCGCCGTCCGTCGGAGAAACTTCAGCGAAAATTCAGATGATTTGCAAAAACTTAAAAGGGTGGAATGTGCTATTAAAAAACAGGCTTCATAGATGGATATTAATCTATATGTCAGATACTGTTGATCAAGGTCGTTCTAAAAGAGCCGCACCCAAACCATTTTCATGCTTCGAGACGCGCACTAAAAGCGGGCATGTGGGTTTAAACTGAAAAGGATTTTGGACCTGGTTACTGGTAAAAGCTCATAGCCGAGAGAATGGGCTGTCTGTTCGGTTGGATCTTTTGAGACATGGATCAGGGCCATAAATCTCCTCAAGATCTTAAAAAAGAAGGGGTTTATAAGAATAAAGCTTATAGAGAATGTAGAATATAACCGGTTAATGTGTCAAGGGAAAAAGAAGAAGAGAAGCTCAAAGCTCAAAGCTGAAAGCTCAAAGGGAGGCCAGGGGAAAAGAAGTCCGGAGTTCGGCGTTCGGTGTTCGGAGAAGGAGAAAAAGGAAAAGGCGAGGGATGAGGCGTGAGGCGGGGAGGGAGATCAAAAGAAGAAAGATGAGCGTCTGCCGTCTGATCTATCCCCTTATGATTTCAACCTTTTACAAACTTTGCCACGCTTCGTCCTCCTCAGGTAGCAACCAGTCTTTTCCCAGGGAGGATTCGCTCATGGAGGCGATATCCTGCTTTTCCTGAAGGATCTTCGTTTTCAGGAAATGGACAAAATCGAGCACCTCTGAAAGAAGCGGTTCAGGGACTTCTTCAATCTCGTTTATAAGTAAGTCTTTCGTATTCATTGGTATTCCTCGTCATTTGAATTTCTGATTCCGTAAGAGCGGCTGTCGTGTTTTTCCTGTTCTTCTGAAAGTTGTGAAGATCCCATTCAAAACCAGTCATTCGGAGATAATATCGGTCCTCATGGTTCGAAGTATATAATTATCTTTTACAACTGTCAACAAACCAGCTAATCTGTTAAAAAAAGCTGAAAAAGAAGTTCAATTCTGAAAGTTCAAAGGGAAGGCAAGGGGGGCAGGGGGAAGAGAAGTTGGGAGTTGGGAGTAAAAGAAAGTAAAAGGCGAGGGATGAGGCGTGAGGCGGGGGAGGGGGAGGCCGGAAAAAAAGTTAAAAGCGAAAGGCGGGAGAAAAGGTTCAAGGCTCCCCGCATGACTTATTGTGACAACTTCGAACTGGCCAGCCGATTCAAACTGACTCCTGCCTCTGCTGCTTTAATGGCCAGATTGCGATGAACTTCTGGGGGTACTCGAACCATAAACTTACCGCTATATCGTTTGGTAGCAATGGGTTCAGGTATGGGTTCGTTGTTATTTTTCATATCCTTGATTACATCCGCCACTATCCTCCGAATGGCTTTTAAGGCAGCCTCGGGCGTACGCGCCAGCCAGCTCAGACTGGGAAACTCCGCGCACAGGCCGACATATTCCTGGTCCTCCTCAGACCAAGTTACCCGGTAGGTGTATCGATCATTTTTAATTGCCATTTTTCGACTCCAATTTTTCTATGGCTTTAAGAACCTGTCTTACTGGACAGGCTTTGGCTTTTCCTTTCCTGGATTGTATGTTCACGCGAGGATCGCCAGGCCATGGGGTTTTATAAACTCGGTGACTGCTCCCGAACTGCCGAGGTTTACCAAAGTAGTGATCGCATACCTTACACCGATCGCTGAAACGAACATTACCCGGATTGAGGCTCATTGGTGTAAGGAGGTCTCTTATCTCGCCCATAGTTAAATGGTATCATTATTGATATTAATGTCAAGGGGAAAAAGATAGTTCGGAGTTTAGAGTTCGGTTTTTGGGGAAAAAAGAAAAGAAAAACCGAAATGCCGGAGGAAAAGATCAAAGCTCAAAGGCGGCCTTGAAAGGTCATTGGTTAGGCGATGCTTACTTGCAATCGCTTCCCGAGCGCTTTTGCAACACGCTCCAGGGTTGAGAGTTTAATATCTTCGGCATGGTTTTCAATTCTGGAAATGGCGGTTTTTTTGGTTTTAAGTCTCTGCGCCAATTCTTCATGGGTCAATCCGACGGATTCACGGGCCTGACGAAGCAAAAAACCGATTTTGAATTGTTCATACCCTTCCTCATAGCCTATAGCAAAATCTAAATCTTTTTTCTTGCGGTCTGTTACATATTTTTTGAGGTCACTCATTGCTCCAACTCCTTTTCAAGAAATCTTTTCTATAAGCCTCTGCCTTGTTAATTTCTCTCTTTGGTATTTTTTGGCTCTTTTTTATAAGACCATGGGTCAAAACTACAGAGGCATTTTTGATAAAGAAACAAAAAATGCGATACGAATTTGAACCTAACTGAATTCTGCACTCCCAAATTTCGTCTGTACCGACAAGCTTCTTAAAATAGTTGGAAGGAACATCATCCAAGTCTTCAAGAAGACCCAAGACCCAGGTTACTTTCTGAGCAACCTTTCCGGGTAAAGAATCAAGAAAATTTTGTACAGGGCATTGACCGTCGGCGGTTTTATAGAAGAGTACCGTTTTACTCATAAGAAAATGTTAACTTACATGTTAACCAATGTCAAGTAATTATATGAATTCAGAGAGGGGAATTTTCTTTTTCCTGTGTTGGGAATCGTAATCAAAATAAAGAGTTCGGAGTTCGGTGTTCGGAGTTCGGAGAAAAAGAAAGGAAAAGGCGAGGGGCTGAAAGCTCAAAGAAAGATAGAAGAGTGCCCCGTAGGACTTGAGGAGCACTGCTCTTGAGGATCGTTCGCCGGGGCGGCTTGAGTTCAAAAAGGAGACAGGGCTAAGGAGAACATCGAAAGACACGCTGCCGCGTAGGACCGTATCGGTAAGTTAAAAAATGGGCGTCGAAGGTGAAGGCTTCCGAAGTCCCCATCCTTTCCATGACGGCGAAGGTGCAACAATCCACCAGGCTGAAAGTTTGATCGGAAAAATCCCGGCCAATCCTCCAGGCGGCTTCCAGATCAACCGGTTCGATGGTTAAGATGGGGATTCTTGTTTCTCTCAAGGTTTCCCAGAATGTTCTGGCAGCGGATCGGCCGATATGGGAGTTGATTAAGGTCCATGTTTCGGCCAAGATCAGGTCGGTAGTTATAAAAGGGGCCTTTGAAACCTGTTCACTATAAAAGCGCTTGGCTTCTTTATGATGGCGGTCCGAAGTATCAACGATGGCATACCAGGCCCCGGTATCAACGAGTATGCTCACGGAGGATGGCCTTCCCCAGATAACGATCGTGGTTTCCTGAAATGTCTTTTTTCCCGCTTGCCCCTAATCCGACAATTTTGAGATAGGCTTCTTTGGGGGCCGCCGGTACTCCTCGTTCCTTAGTAAGATGTTCCTTCACCAAACGCCGCATCAGTTCGGCCAAGGAAATTCTTTGAGATCTGGCCTCCTTTTGCAGGGATTGAAGCTGTTCAACTTCAAGATAAACCATGGTTCGGGATTTCATGACCTTTTTCGCCTTAAAGTCATCATAATAACGGCATTATAATGCCATAATTTTAGAAGTCAAGAAAATCCCTCAGCAGGGTCTAAGCTCAAAGCTCAGAGGGGGGGAGGGGAAAGAAGTTCGGAGTTCGGAGAGTGGAAAAAGACGAAAGGGATAAGAAGAGCGTCCCTTTGGGACTCAAGGGGCTTCGCGGGAGGATCGTCCCTTTGGGACTCAAGGGGCTTCGCGGGGGCTCCTTTCCGGGAAATGGCTTGCTTGTGGGCGTCCGGTGGTTAGAACCAGGTTCCTTTTCGATATCTCCGGTAGTCTTCGCCGTAACGGGTTTCCAGATCTTTTTCCTCCAGGAGCCGCCAGTAAAGGATGTTCCCGATGCCTATTGCCCCAAAGACCAGGCTGAAGAGCGCGCCGTGGACCATCACCCAGCCCAGAATCCAGAGGATGAATCCGGCATACATGGGATGGCGTATCCGGGAAAAGAGGCCGGTGGTGACCAGACGGCTGATATTTTCCAGGCCCCTCAACTGCAGAAAAGCCCAGATGGCCAGACCAAAACCCACCATCAATACCCCATAACCAATCCAGCGTACCGGGTCGGGCAGGGTAACACGGAATGGATCCAAAGGAGGTAAATTGAACCAACTGGCCCACAGGAGGCACATGGCCGCAAAGACCAGGGCAAAGGCCCATTTATTTTTCGGCTGGACCCGCCCGGCCTTTTTAAGGATCTCATAGCCGGCGCGGATGAGCAGGCCGAGCAGATAAAGACCCAGGAAAAGGAGGTATTCGCTGTTCATTTTTCAAATTTCTCTAAAAGACCAGTCGGTTTGAGAATTGATGGAATACCCGAAGCAGAGTTTGGGCTTGCGGGAAGAGCGTTCATTTCCTGATAAGGGTCCTTTCCATGTCGTCAATGAAGGCCAAGATATCCGGGTTTCCTGAAAAACCTTCGACATGACCGGCGCCTGTATGAAGATGATGCGGCGCATAAGGCAAATCTATATAATGGGGTGCATTATCCAATCGTTTGACAAGCTTTCCTTGCGGGTGATTTGATAATCGAGAATGGCAGGACATTCAATCAGCCGGGCTTCGATCTCGTCGAAATAGCTGCGAATCCTGTCATTCATTGCGGTGATTCCTGTTGGAGCAGCGACAACCGTTTTTTAAGACCGGTAAGCATGTCAATGGTCGCCGACCATTCCACATAATCCATGTCGTCACCCATTATCCCCTTTTCATAACGTCTGTAGAATTCTTCCGAGTTCAGCCCGTATTTTTTTTCAAATTCGGATTCCTGTTTTAACAACCGTTGTTTTAATTCATCCATCCGCGGGGCTTCGCGTTTCAATAATTTTTCAATGGCCAGTTCCAGCACCGGATCGATGGTTGTGACATCCACGGCAATAACCTTTTCCAGTAATTTTACCTTTTCAAGGATATTCATCATGATTCTCCTTTCTTCCTTTATCCCAACTGGCTCGGTCCGGGCGGTTTCCCTTCCAGTACTGTTCCTCGTCCCGTCGGCCACGGGTCATAAACCAGGATTTCCAGAAAGCGCCCTGGTTTCGATCGGTTGTTGAACCGACTTCCTTTAGCTACTTCAAGTCTTTTTATTCTGCCATATTTTGATGTCAGATTTCAAATCATTAATTTAACGAAATTTCGAAAAACGGGAAGATCAACCAAAGCCGAGTTGGGTCCGGGGATAGCGTTTATTCTTCTACGCTTTTCTGGACCCCACCGATCTCTTGGACAACAGGTGTGGGCATAGAATTTTTCCTTAAGGTTAGACAAGGGGCCGATTTCAAAAAAGTCATAAAAAATAACATGTTTAAATTGTTGTATTATTCCTTAAGTTAATGGCATTAGGTCCGACCCAGATCAAGCACCCAGACCCTTCCACCGTGCAGGACTCCCCACCACGTTCGGCGATTGGGGTCACCCATTTGCTTCCGGAAAATCGTAATTTCTTTCTTGACAAAGCGTAACCGATCAGGTTACATTTTGATCATGATTAAGTCATTTAAGCATAAAGGTCTTGAGGATTTCTTTTATACGGGAAAGAAGAAAGGTATAAAGCCTGAACATGCGGACCGACTTGAGAGAATTCTTGATAGATTAAATTCCGCCAATGAATTAAAAGATATGAATTATCCTGGTTCTAACCTGCACAAGTTGATGGGAGACAAAAAAGAGCACTATGCTGTAAAAGTATCCGGTAACTGGAGGCTTTTTTTTGAGTTCAGAGGCGGCGATGTCTATCTAGTTGATTACAACGATTATCATTGAGAGGTAAAGGCATGAGGAAAATCGAAAGAAAACCAACCCACCCGGGGAAGATTATAAAAGAAGATTACTTAAAACCATTATCCCTGACGATCAGCGAATTGTCCTCGACTCTCGGCGTTTCGAGAAAAACGTTATCAAAAATTATCAATGAACGAGGCGCTGTTACTCCGGATATGGCACTTCGCTTGTCCCGAGCCTTTGAAACGACCCCTGATCTTTGGTTTAATCTACAAAAGAATTACGATTTGTGGGAGGCAGCGCACGCATCGGATGATTGGCAAATGGTAAAACCGCTCTCTCTACAGGTGCTTCACGCTCAGTCATAGACGGAGGGCCGCAGAGGGCTCTTGAGTGGCAAATGGGTGATCCCATTCGCCTTAGCCTAAAACAAGAAAGCCGATTTGACCTGGGGGGACTCTTCATGGCAGATGATCTAACCAAAACTATTTGAGATTTCGGTCTATGAGGAGGTTTTTTCGAAAGTCTAAGTTGTGTAGAATTAACAGTCAATAGGGTCAGCCCCGCCCGGGCGGGGCTAACTGTTTAATGGTTTCAATACCATCGGCCTTCGGCCGATCGGACTATTGTCAGGCAGGATGCCTGACCTATTTTAACAGGATGCCTGACCTATTTTAACTATTTTAACAGGCAGATTGTCGAAGAAGATGTTCGACGCCATCTTATCAATCGTTTTCCATTCCCTTAAGGAAATTCTTTCTCACACCATCAGATACTTTTTCTTGACCTCTTCATCGGCTTCGAGTTGGGCCACGGTGCCTTCGAAGCGGATGTGACCGTTGTCGATCACGTAGGCGCGGCTGATCATCTTCAGGGCCGACCGGATGTTCTGTTCGGAGAGGAGGATCGAGATACCGGCCTCTTTGAGCCGCAGGATTTGCTCCTCCAGATTTTTGACGATGAGGGGAGCCAGACCCTCGGTGGGCTCATCCAGGAGGAGGAGGTCGGGGCTGCCCATAAGGGCCCGGGCAATGGTCAGCATCTGCTGCTCGCCTCCGGAAAGGTGGCCGGCCCGTCTGGCCCGGATCTCCCGGAGGGCCGGAAAGAGGCCGTAAACCCGCTCCTTGGTCCATTGGGGAGAGCGGGAGTGGACGATCTCCAGATTGTCATCCACCGACAAATCTGCGAAGACCCGCCGGTCGTCCGGCACATAGCCGATGCCTTTGCGGAAGAGGGCATAGGGTTTTACGCCCCTCAGGTCTTCTCCCTTGAAAGAGACGGTCCCGTCCCGGGGAGGGGTAAGACCCATGATGCTCCGCATGGTGGTGCTCTTGCCGGCGCCGTTTCTGCCCAAAAGTCCCACCACCTCTCCTTTGGAGACTGTGAGCGATATATCAAAAAGGATGTGACTCAGGCCGTAATAGGTATGGATATTCTTTACATCAAGCATCCGTCGTCTCCCCCGAGATAGGCGTCCTGGACCGCTTGGTTGCAGCGCACTTCCTCACAGGTGCCCTGGATGATGGGCGTCCCCCTGACCATGACCATGATCCGGTCGGCGATCCCGAAGACGATCTCCATATCATGCTCGCAGAATAAAATAGTCAACCCCAGCTTCTTGGAAATGTCCCTGATGAGTGCGATGCACCGCGCGGTTTCCTCCGGGGCCATGCCGGCCGTCGGCTCATCGAGGATCAGGAACTCGGGATTCCCCCCCAGGGCCATGGCAATCTCCAGGACCTTCCGGTCTCCATGGGAGAGCAGGGCCGTGGTGCGGTTTTTCTTTTCCAAAAGTCCAACGTCCTCCAGGATGCGGTTGGTCTCTTCCTGGACCAGTTTGGATGAGGGGGTGAAAAGGTTCCAGGTCTTCCGCTCCCTGGACAGGACGGCGATCTGAACGTTTTCAAAAACCGACAGCCGCTGGAAGACGTTGACGACCTGAAAGGACCTTGACAGGCGCTTGCGGCAGATCTTATGGGGAGGAAGCCCGGTAATGTCTTCGTCTTTAAAAAGGACCCGGCCGGAATCGGGCTTGATGATGCCCGAAATGAGGTTGAACAGGGTCGTCTTACCGGCCCCGTTGGGACCGATAACGGCCACGATCTCCCCCTGATTGACCTGCAAGTTGGTCTTGAAAACGGCCTGGAAGCCGTCAAAGGCTTTCGATAAGGACTCGACGCGTAACATCGCTCACTCCTTGGCCGGTTTCAGTTTGCTTTCCCCCCACCCCAGGACTCCGTCGGGGAGGAAGAAGATGACCAGCATAAAGATGATGCCCAGCACCAGGGCCCAGTAAACCGTATAGGTGCTGACGAAGGTTCTGATGGCCACGATCAGGGAGGCCCCGAGCATGGGTCCCAGGAAGGTGAGCCAACCTCCTAACAGGCACATGATGACCGCTTCCATGGAGAGGGTCCAGAAAAGCATATCGGGGAAGACCGTATTGTCTACAACGACAAAGAGGGTCCCGGCCACCCCGGCAAAAAAGGCCACGATCACCAGGGTCAGGAGCTGGTGTCTCCGGACGTTGATGCCGATCATGGCCGATCTGACGGGGTTGTCCCGTATGCCCTGGAGGGCGCTGCCGAAGGGCGATTTCAAGACACGATACATGGCGACCATGGACAAGGTGGTGACCGTCAGGGTAAAGTAGTAGGCCCCTTGACCGGTGGAAATCAGATCGGGCACGGTAATGCCGTGGATGCCGTCATCCCCCCCGGTAAAGGAGTACCAGCGGTAGACGATGACCCAGACCAGGGAGCCCAGCGAGATCTGGAGCATGCCGAAGTAGAGCTTGGAGAGGCGGATACAGATCACCCCCATGACGAGCCCCAGGGCCGCGGCCACCAGAGGCCCCACAAGGAAGCCCAGCCAGGGCGAAAGCCCCGATTTGACGATCATCAGGGCCGACCCGTAGGCCCCGACCCCGTAGAAGACGGCATGGTGGAGCTGGTAGATCCCTCCGAAACCCAGGGCCAGGTTGTTGCTGGAGGCCAGAAGCCCGTAAAGGAGCATGACCGAAAGCAGGTAGATGTAGAACCTGGGCAAAAAAAGAGGGGCGAGGCACAGGAGGGCCAGTCCGGCGATCAACCAGACCGCGGCCTTGGTTAGAAAAAAGAGTTCGGAGTTCGGTGTTCGGAGTTCGGAATTTAAAGGAATCTCCCCTTCGGCCTTCGGCCTTCGATATTCGCTATTCGATATTCGCATTTTCATTTAGAGGCCTCCTCCTACCAGGTAGACTTGAGCAATCCCGTGGGTCTGAGCAGGAGCACAACGACCACTGCCAGATAGGGGAAGATGATGCCGAACTTGGGCCAGATCAGGATGCCCAGAGATTGGGAAAGTCCGAAGATGAGGGCCCCCAGGAGGGCACCCCAGATGTTGCCCAAACCGCCCATGATGACGATCAGGAAGGCTTCGATGATGAGGGTATGATCCATACCCAGGGTGACGCTCACCGTGGGGGCCACCAGGACTCCGCCCAAACCGGCCAAAAAACAACCGATCACGAAGACCATCGCAAATATCCAGCTTACGTTGATGCCGACGGCCCCGACCATCTCCCGGTCCACGGCGGCCGCCCGGGCGATCTTACCCATCTTGGTTTTATTGACCATGAGCCAGAGGGACACGGCGATGATAGGGCCGGCAATCAGGAGAAAGATATTGTATAAAGGAAAGGGAAGTCCCCCGAAGAGGGCCACTGACCCCTGGAAGACCTGGGGGACGGGTACGGACTTGTACTCGCCCCCCCAGATGATTTTTACCAGGTCCCCGAAAACCAGGGAGAAGGCAAAGGTGAGCAGGATGAGCATCAGGTGCTCCCTCTCGTAGAGGTACTGGAAGATCCCCCGTTCGGAGAGGAAGCTGATGAGGGCCACGATCAGGGGGGCGATGATGAGGGCCATCCAGAAACCGAGGCTCCCGCCGCCGAAAAGCTTTGATATGGTGAAGGCTACAAAGGCGCCGATCATATAGAGCGAGCCGTGGGCGACGTTCGGAATCCGGAGTACCCCCAGGATAAGGCTTAAGCCCGAGGAGACGATGAAAAGGATCGTCGTCCGGCTGAGGCCCACAAAGATCTGGCAGAGCACCGCCGGCGGGCATAAGGTATAAACAAGGTCCATTACAGCACTCCCTTAACGGGTCCGGTTTGGATTCTTTAATTAGGACGCAGATTTTCGCCGATACCCGCGGGTTCAAGAAATAAGATCAAAGCTGAAAGCTCAAAGCGAAAATCTGCAACCTGCAACCTGCAACTTGATACTTGATACTTGATACTCTTTTCAAGTTAAATCCTGGCAATCTGCGTTCACCAGCGTCCAAATTTGGTTAGGGCTTTCTCTGCTTCATGATTTCGTCACAGGTCGGCATGTAGTCCTTGGGCGCTACGGCCTGGATATCGCCTGAGACGAGAAAGGGATACTTGGGGTCCTTTTTAGTGATGCCCCAATACATGGGCAGCTCGAGCTGATGGTCGCAGGCCCGGATGGATAGAGGCCCCCCGGGTGAATCAAGGGTCATTCCCTCAAGGGCCTTGATCAGCGCCTCTTTGTCCACCTTTCCGGCCTTCTTGTATCCCTCGGCGATGAACTGGGCCGTCATATAACCGATCAGGGCCGTGGCCTTCGGGTATCTCTTGTAGACCTTGTTGAACTCATCGGCAAAGGCCCGGTTGGCCGGCGTATTGGGAAAGTAGAAATGATACTGGCTGGTTCCGTAGATCCCCTCCGGTGCATCCGGACCCTGGGGCAGCAGGGTCCCCAGTTCAGTGGCCGTGTGCTGATAGAAGGGCACCTTCTGGTTCAACCCGGTGGCCTTGGCCGCCTTCTGGAAGTTGACCATGCCGCCGCCACCGGTGGCCACGATAAGGAAATCGGGTTTGGCGGCCAGGATCTGGGTGATATAGGGGGTAAAATCGGCCTCCCCCACCTTCCACCAGGACTGGCCGAGGAGTTGGACCCCCGGTTTCAACTTTTTCAGGCTGTTCCAGACGGCATCGGCGATGGCATGACCGTACTCGTAGTCATCCCCGCAGATCCAATATTTGGTATAGGGCTTTCTGGCCAAAGACACGGCGGCGGCCCGGCCGGCCATTTCGGTATTCTCATTCATGTTGAAGACGTAGTGGTGGCCCTTCTCTCCGATAAGTTTCTCACTCTTGGAAAAGGTGATAAAAAAGGGGATCTTTTCCTTTTTGGCAAAGTCTGATACGGCCAGGGCCGTGGCGCTGTTGATGGTCCCCATGAGGATATCGACGTTTTCTTTCATAACCAGTTCCTTGGCCATGGACAACCCGATATCGGGTTTGAATTTTTCATCCCTGGTGGTGTAGACGATCTTCCGGCCCAGGACCCCGCCTTTGGCATTAATCTTTTCCACGGCCAGCTTGAAGGCGTCAAGCATATCCTGGGTGTAGGCCGTGGCCGGACCCGTATAGGTGTCCACAATGCCCACCTTGATCGTATCAGCGGCCTGGGAGGCCGGGCAAACCAGAAAACCGGCGGCCGTGAAACCTGCAAGAACTAATAATACAAATAACCTTTTCATACTATTTCTCCTTTCTTTAAGAAACAGTTTCAAGTTTCAAGATGCAAATTTCAAGTGAGACAAACCTTGAACCCATTTTCAAGGTCCGTTGTTACTCTATATAGAGTTTAGGTAGGAATTACCAGATGAGCCTTCAATTGACAATCAGACAGGTTTGATTTTTTCGGAAAAAAGCTTGATAAATGGATTATAACGGTACCTCGACCACTACCTGGGTCCCAATCTCCGAGCCTGACTTGACCCGGAAGGTCCCTCCCACAGCCAGAGCCCTTTCTTCCATGGTCATCAACCCCCAGCCTCCCTTGTCTTCCGAATGGGCGGCCGACGTTGTGTCATAACCGATGCCGTTATCTTCGATTGAAATGATCACTTTCTCTTTCATCATGCTTACGGTAATGACAACCGCCCCGGCCTTGGCATGCTTGACCACATTCGTCAAGGCCTCTTGAACAATCCGGAACAAGGCGTTTTCAACCTGCAGCGCCGGGCGAAGGTCCGACCCGGGGCCACGGACCGTAATTTCAATCCCTGTCCGGGCGCCCCATTGTTTGGCATAATGGTCCAGGGCCGCTACCAGGCCGTAGTCGTCCAGTACCGGGGACCGCAGATCGCTCATCAGGTTCCGAACCTTCTCGGTGGTCTGTTTCACCAGAGCCACAGAATCGGTAATCCGGGAGTAGACCAGCGCAGGCGCCTCCCTGGGGATCAGGGATCTAAGGATGGTCAGGTTAACACCCAGGATGGTCAGGTTTTGCCCAATCTGATCGTGTAGCTCCCTGGACAAGGCCTTCCGCCCCTTCTCTTCGGTTTCGGAGAGCCGCCAACCCAGCCCACGAAGCTGTTCCCGGGAAGCCATGAGCTCTTTTTCGGTTCGTCTCCGGGCCTGGATGTTGATCAGAAGGACGGAGATAACCGCTAATAAGGCGGCGATAATCGCGATAGCCGTATTGATAAGCCTTTTATGCTTTTGATAGAAGGTTTCCGGATGGTTTATGACCAGGCTCCCGGCCGGCAATTGATGGCGGCCGATCTTGAAACGCTTGAGTTGATGGTAATCGAAGGTGGTACGTTTGGGAGCAGTCCTTTCCACCGGGATATAACGGACCCGGCCGCCCCGGAGAATCCTTAAGGCCTGTTTCCCGGCGGCTTCTCCCTGAGAGTAGCCGGTGGTCATGACACCCCCGACGATGCCATGGCCGAGATTGAAATCCCATGGGCTGTAGATCGGCGCTTTTGAATTGCGGGCGATGAGGGCAATAATCTCATCATAGTCGAATATCCGGCCCACCTTGTCCCGGCCGAATACCCCGTAAAGGATGACGCTTTGCGGCGGCAGGGCTCCCAGGACCTGAAAGATCTCCTTGGTATCCTTGTCCTCTAATAAAACAAATGCGGTCGATTTTTCGAAAAGGGGGCTGATTTTCAGGAACTCCTCGTGGAGACGGTATCCTTTGGTAGTCCACTCATTGATAAAGACCACCAGCCGTGTTTGGGGATGCAGTTTCAGGATTAGTTCCAGGTTGGCCTTCAGGTCGGCCTCCAGGCTCACGCCGGTAAAGTTCTTGGCCTTTTTCAGGTCAGCCTCTTCGGCATCGTTGACGCCGGAGAAAACCACCGGGGTGCCCGGAAAGAGCCGGTCCCGGTAGGTCAGCATGAACCGCAAGGCATCGGCATCGGTGACGCAGATGACGTCGAATTTCAAACCGCTGTATTTAATTTGGTAGACCCGAAGAAGATCACGGTAGTCCCGGTCGTGAGGCATCCGGCCGGTATCCATGTACTCGATATAGATCTGATTCGGACCCACGGCCTCTTTCAGGGCCGCTTCTATCCCGGCATTCTGATCGTCGGTCCATTTATAGCCCCGGTGGTGGGAGTGGAGTAGAAAAACCGTTTGCAGGGGATTTTCTACGGCCAGGAGGGGTGAATAGATAGAGAGAAGGGCCAGGAAGAAAATCAGGGCCGGTTTAGGCCTGAACCATGTCATGGGATTGTTCCTACTCCAGGGAGGTCAGGCCGTGCTGGATGGCGAACTTTACCAGGGCCGGCAGGTCGCTTAAGCCCAGTTTCTGCATCAGGTGGCTCCGGTAGGTCTCCACGGTCTTCGGGGAAAGAAAGAGACGTTCGGCAATCTTGACATTGGACTTACCTTCCACCAGAAGTTGGAGGATCTCCCGCTCCCGGGGGCTGAGACTGGCCAGCGGACCTTGTCCCTCGGCTATCTCCCGGTGCCGCACGTAGTCGCCGGCTACGGTCTCTGAAATCTCGCTGCAAAGGAAGGTCTGACCGCTATGGACGGCCCTGACGGCCTTTATCAGATCGTCTCCGGCCGATTCCTTCAGGATATAACCCCGGGCCCCGGCCTGAAGGGCTCCGAATATGTGCTGGCTGGTGGAATACATGGAGAGTATGATCACCCTCACGGTGGGACATTCCCGGGAGATCTGCCGGGTGGCTTCAACCCCATTCAGTTCCGGCATGGCTATATCCATGAGGCAGATATCGGGGGAAAGTATCACAACCTGCCGGACCGCCTCGCGACCGTTAACCGCCTCCCCTATCACGATGATATCGGGTTGGGTCTCCAGAAGCAAACGAAAACCCTCCCGGACAATGCGATGATCGTCGGCCAGGAATACCTTAATGCTCATGCCGCCATCTTCCTTTACAAGCGGTGCGGTAATTATTTCAACCCGAAAAGGCTTTTGAAGAATTCAAGGGCATCGGCCCGGGCCTTGGGGCCCTCCGCTTCGTTGTAAGCCAGGGTGGTCCCGGTTTCGACGCAGGCATCTGAATAGCTGAAAGGCTTCTGCGTTTCGAGATTGACGATGAGGCCGCCTTCTTTCTCGGCCAGTTTGCAGCGGCGGTCCGTCTGACAGGTTTTGCATTGAATGGACTTACGCAAGGCTTCCGCATCAAAGCCGTGGTGGGCGCCGTTATATTCAAGGAGTTGGATATCGGCCCCGGCTTTCCCGGCCCGATCTACATAAGCACGGCAGGGAACGATCGGGTTGTAGTCGTCGGCCGTGCCATGGAGGATACGGATCGGCTTTCCGGTAGTGACCGTCTCATCTCGGTAGGAAGTGATACAATTAGGATATAAGGCCATGAACCCGGCAAATTCCACCTGGGGCGAACCATAGGCGGTCCGCATCCGCTTCATGGCGGCATAGAGCGCACCCTGGCCGCCGCGCGAGATGCCGAGGAGGGCGATTTTACCCGGATCGATGCGCGGATGACGCGACAGAAGCTTCAGAGCTTTATAGGCGTCGACGATCATATTCAGGCGGCCGAACTTCCCCTGATCCTCCGAGGTCGAGACGATGCCGCGGCCGGCGAAGCAGTCCAGGCCGAAGGTGGCAATGCCGAGGGCGTTGAGACGGTGCGACCAGTCGGCCGTGGGCCCGTTCGTGCCGCCGGGGCCGCTTGATCCGTGGAGGATGATGACGGCCGGAAGCTTGTCTTTTCCGGGTTTGGGTAGGTTGAGGACGCCGGCGATGGTGACGGGTTTCCCCGTTGCCTGACCGCTTAACAGTTCAGAGTCACTGAGGGTTATTGTCGCCACCGGATGGAATTCGATGCGGGCCACCTGGGCCTGGGCCGTTCCCTGGACCAGCATGAAAATCATCAAAACCATTGCCAGGGGCAGAGGCCACAAAACCTTCCGTGTCCCATGAACAAACGTACACCGTTTCCCAACAGCCAAAGACGAAAACAACATGGGTTTTCTCATCAGAGTACCTCCCTTTTATTCATTGGAAAAAACAGCCGAATAGGCGGTCTGACAGTTTCGAGAGAAAAGGTACTCGATTCTTTTTGTCCTGTCAATCAGTCAAGTTTGACATTTCAGGAAAAAAGCTTGAAAACAGCTTAATGGTCGGGATCAAGCCCCAGGTCGGTCTTGAGGTTCCTGAGAAAATCGTCCGCATCGGGCTGGAACATGGGCAGGACCCAGGGCATGGTTTTCAGATTGGAGAGCATGACGGCCAACCAGTCATAGGGGATGGCAATCAGTTGCCGCCCGGGGGGAAGAACTTTCCTTCTTTTCATCCCATGACCCAGGCCGGTGGTAATATAATTCACTTCACCGCTCAGATAGGGATAGGTATAGATCCAGGCGCAGCCGATGACGCCGGTGGATTTGCTGGTCCAGACCTTTCCGGTGGAATAACTCATGGCCCGCAACAGGATCTCGGCCTGATCCACCTCGGCTACCAGGATGAGAAGATCGGGCACAAAGGTCAGCCGGTCCAGGGGAGAAAAGGCTACATAATTAATATTCCGGCCGGCATCGAATTTAGGAAGGTCGTCATACAACCTTCTCATGGCCCGGAAATGGTTGAAAACCTTCAATCCGGCCCCGAATTCTCCCGAGGTGTAAGCCGGGGGCGCACTTTTGCCCAGGATGTAAGGTCCGGCGGGACAGGTATGGTTTTCCGTACCGGCATAGAAGGCCTGCCCTTCCTGAGCCCGCTTGAGCATTTCACACATGGCCAGCGGGTCTTCCAGTTTTTTGATCCCCTCCGGCGGTTTTATCATAAAACTGACGGCTATCGGCGGCAGTTCCAGATTAAGCTTTTTTGATATCTCTATCCAGCCCGCTTGGTCCCATCCTGATGAGGTCATGATACTTCCTTTCGGTTAGTACGAAAATTGTTTCCAGGGATCGGGGGTCGGGGGTCGGGGGTCAGGGGTCAGGGGTCAGTTGAAAAGAAAGTTGCAAGTTGCAGGTTGCAAGTGTAAAACCCTTAACCCTTGAACCTTGCCCATCGCCTCTCTCCCGTAGGCCCAAGTCCCATTTTCAAACTGTGCGGTGCTCAACCCCCATACCTCCCTTTTGAGAGGGGAAGTATGGGAGTGGGGTGTTGAAAGATTAATGGGGATAAATATGACGGGTCGGCCAAACGCCCACCTTGACGACCTTCCCTTTTTGGACCTGATCGACCCGGACGGCATCGACACCCTCGATATCCCCTTTACTATAATTCAGGGGTGTGGCACTCAAATGACCGGTGTCCAGATTTTTGATCTTGTAGAAGCCGTTCTGGAGGACATCGATCGGTTTTAATTTTTCCAGCGGCGTGGTCTGCATGGCCAGCCTGATGGCCTCGACCTGGACCATGGCTTCCAGCATACCGCCCACATACATAACGTGGGTAGCCTTTTTGTTGGGGCGATATTTTTTCTGCAGATCGTCACAGAATTTGATCCCCGGTGTGGCCAGGTCATCTAAGGGAGGGAAACTGCCGGCCACCACAAAACCGTCCCCCAGGGTCCCCATGGCCGGGGCGAAGACGGCGGCGTGACTGGGTAAGGCACAACCCAGGGTCATCTTATAGGCCAAGTGCGGTCCCATGCCCAGCCGGACCATCTCTTTGACAGTGGGCTGGGAACCGGGATTGACCATCACGCCCAGGGCCAGGTTGACATTGTTTTGTTTCAGCCACATAAGCTGGGTGGTTGGTGGAGAAGTGGGGACCAGAGGCACATACTGGATACCCGCAAATTCAAACCCGGCCTTCTCCAGATAGGCTTTTAACTCGGGAATCTCAATGGACTTACCCATGGCATTGTCGGCGGTGAGATAGGCCACCCTGGGCTTGCCGGGGCCTTTCCAGTTTTCCTTAAACCAATCGGCGATGGCCGCCAGGGCATCGGTATAAATCGGATAATAGGTGAAAACGGTTTGTGGGGGCTTGAGGAGATAGGGGCCCGAGGCCATGCTCGTGGCACCCATGTGGTCCTGATTCAGCTTGTCCTTCAGGGCCAGGGCGATGGGGGAACCGGATATTCTATAGACCAGCATTCCCTTGGCCTTGAGTTCTTCATAGATCGAGAGGGCCTTGGCCGGTTTAAGCTCATCATCCCGCCAGAGCAGCTCGATGTTAATATCGGCCGGCCATTTATCCTTGCGCCAGGGGGCCAGTTGCTTGGTCTCGTTTACATATTTGACATAATCTTCAAAGGCGGCCAGGACCGAGGCCGAATCCTCGGCGTAGGGTCCGGTCAAGGACATGGTACCGCCGATATAGACGGTTTTTCCGGCAGCGCCGGCATTGGGTGAAAAAAGCAAGACTACCGCTACCAACACAATCATTAATGCGCCTACTCGTGAACTCATTGTTGCCATGGTCTCCTCCTGTTAGTATGAAAATAGATTCCAATTTCGGATTTTCGATTTCGGATTTCGGAATTTAAAAAAAAACTCCCCTTCGATATTTTACTGCATCCTTAATTATTACAGCGACCTTTTTTCATGATGCGTCCCCTTATCCGTCATTCCGGCATGTTTTAAGCCGGAATCCAGGGACTTTGATTTCTCATTTTCTTGAAAAACCTGGATTCCCGATAAAGACATTCGGGAATGACGAAAGAAGTGTCGCTGTAGTGTTATGTTGCTTTCCTTGAGCCTTGCACCTTTTTTTTATCGGATCACCCCCCTTTCATTCAGCTTCCTGACGGGAGAAAGGCCATAACCTGAAATAGGCCTTGACCATCTCCCACCGGTGATCGAGTCCCCGGGGTTCAAAAATAAGAAAAAGCATAATAACCAATCCCCGGCTGATGAGGGCCAACGAGGCCGCGGCCTGGGCGGCGATAGCGGCCGATAAGATAGGGCCGACCATGGTAACCAATTCATCCAGCAGCTTGAGGGCTAAGGCGCCCAGGATGGCCCCCGGGATGCTGCCCATACCGCCGACGATCAGCATGCCCAGATACCAGACTGAATCGATAAAGGGGAACTGGTCCACACTGGCGAATCCATAGTAATGAACCATCAGGACCCCGGCCACTCCGGCATAGACACAACCGATGAAAAAGGCCTGAAGCTTGTAACTGAAGAGATTTACCCCCATGACTTCAGCCGCCAGGTCGTTATCTCTGATGGCCACGAAGGCCCGGCCGGCCCTGGTCCGGACGATGTTGACGGCCAGGACCGTCGACAGGAAAGCCGTCGCCATAACCAGATAGTAGTAGCTGGCTTTCGAATCGAAGACGAAATTTCCCAGTCGGGGTTTGGGCACCGGCATGCCATCGGCACCACCGGTGAGATCCCGGAGCTGGAGGATGAGCCAGATGATAATGAAATGAGCGGCGATGGTGGCCATAATCAGATAAAAGCCCCTGATTTTTAACGAGGGCAGACCGAAGATCAGACCGACGACTCCTGCGCCCATAGCCGCACAGGGCAGGGCCGCCCAGAAGGACCAGCCTAATTTGGCAGTCAGGATGGCCGATACATAGGCCCCGACAGCCATAAAGCCCACATGTCCCATGGAGATCTGGCCGCAGTAACCGGTGAGGATATTCAGCCCGTGGACACTGATAATGGCAATGCCGATCATGGTTATGATCGTCAGTTGCCGGTCAGTGGCAACCAGCGGGTAAGCCAAAAGGATAAGAAAGAAGGCCAGGAGCAGTCCCCACTGCCGCCTGGTGCGGATGATCGCCATGTCCTGCCCGTAGTTTTCTTGAAAGGTCCCGCGGCCCAAGCCCATTGATTAAATCCTTTCTATCCTGACCAGACCAAAAAGACCATGGGGTTTGAAGATGAGCACAATGAGCATTATGATGAAGGGGAATATCTGGGCCAGCCCGCCACCCGGCAACAAGGGGTCCAGATATCCGGCAGCCACATTCTCCAGCACACCCAATATGATCCCGGCGACAATGGCCCCCCCGATGGAGTTCACCCCTCCCAGGAGGACGACGGCGAAGGCCTTCAGACCGATCTCGGCCAGGGGGATCATCACCCCGGAGACCCCCCCTAAGAGGATACCGCCGATCACCCCGACGACACTGGCAATCACCCAGGAAACGGCATAGATCGTGGTGGCGCGGATACCCACACTCTGGACCACCTGTAAATCCTCGGCCGTGGCCCTCATGGCCAGTCCGATTTTAGTATAGCGGAAAAGAAGGAGGAGCAGCGTTACCGTCACCACCGAGACCATAAGTCCGATGAGCGATTCCGGGGGTACGGATATCTGACCCACTTTAAGGGTGATGGTCGGCAGTAATCCGTGGTAGGTTTTATATTCTCCGCCCCAGATCAGGGTGGCCAGTCCTTCCAAAACCGTGGATAAGGCGATGGTCATCATGATAATGGCCAATTCCGATTGTCCCACCAGCGGACGCAGGGCCAGACGTTCAATGATCAGACCCATAATGATGGCCGAAACCACCGCCAGGATCAGGGTGGCCCAAATGGGCAGGCCGAAGAGGACCAGGAAGGTATAGCCCAGATAACCACCGATCATGACAAAATGGCCCTGGGCGATGTTAAAGGCATTGGAGCATTTAAGGATGATGACAAAGCCTATGGCTACCAGGGCATAGACCATGCCCAAAGCAAAACCGGTGGCCGCTAATTGTAGAAAAAAGGTCATAAGACCGTCCCTTCAGTGGACTTAATGCTTAGGGTCGTTTTGATCGTTTGTGTCCGCCCATCCCGGTGCTTGGCCGGGGTTTCAATTGAGGCCTCAATCGTATCCGCATAAATCGCCTCGATAAGCCCCTGGTAGCGGGCCTCTAAAACCGGTCTCTTCAGGTTCCTGTTCCGGGTCAATTCGCCCTCGTCCGGATCGAATTCTTTGTGGAGATGGACATATTTTTTTATCCGGCTTCCGGGGGACAGGAGGCCATTAACCCGGTCGATATCCTGCCTGACCAGTGTATAAACCTCCGGTCTTTGAGAAAGCTCGGCAAAGGTGTTGAAGGCGATTTTCCTTTGCCCGGCCCACCGGCTGACGGTGCCGTAGTTGATGACGATGACGGCCGAGAGGTAAGCCTTATCCGGTCCGGGCAGAACCCAGGCATCTTTGATATAAGGACTGAATTTCAGCCGGCTCTCGATCAATTGGGGGGCAATTTTTTCGCTGCCGGCCCTTTCAATCAAATCCTTCATCCTATCGACCAGGACGATATGTCCGTCCTCCCGGATGAAACCGTAGTCTCCGCTGTAAAACCAGCCGTCTTTAAGCACCTCTTTTGTTTTTCCCGGGTCCCCATAGTAGCCGATAAACATTCCGGATTGTTTGGAAAGGAGTTCCCCCTGATCGGAGACCTTAATTTCCGTTCCCCGGAGAGGGGGTCCTACCGTATCCGGTTGGATGTCATCAGTCCCGGCACCCGTCAGGGGCCCGCCTTCGGTCGTGCAATAGAGGCTTTTGAGGGGAAGATTCAGGGCCTGATAGAATCGGAGGACCTCCGGACTCAGAATGGCTCCGGTGCTATAACAGATCCGGGCATTGGTCAGACCGAGACTTTTTCGAACAGGCTTGAACAGGGCGGTATCGGCCCAGGAATAGAGAACCCGGACCAGGAAGCCGGTTTTTTTCTTTTGAAATTTTTGGTCCGCTATCTTATAACCTAAGGGCATGAAAAAGGAGAAGGCTTGCTTCTTGAGGGTATCCACCTCCAGTATCCTCGACTGAATCATGGCCGCCTGGGCCTCCCACAGCCGGGCACCGTAGCAGACGATGCTTGGGCCGGTTTCCCTGATATCCCGCTGAAGGGTTTCCGGCCCTTCGGCGAAATTCAGGCAACACCCCGACAGCAGGTGGCAGCCAATCCCCAGCCATTGCTCGTTCATCCAGACCGGCGGCAGATAGGGGACCAGATTGTCCTTCTCCGTCCAGGGGTCCAGGTGCAAATAAGCTTCCGAGCCGGCCCGCATGGTCCTGAAGGTGTGGACCGCCGCCTTGGGAGCGGTCCCGGTGGTGCCCGAAGTGTAAACGATGGCGCAGACCTCATCGGCCTGGCCGCTTTCCACGTTCCGTTCAAAGATGGCGGGATGTTCCGCCTCGTATTTTTCCCCTAATTGCTGCACTTCTCTGAGTCCCATCAAGACCGGATCATCATAATGGGCCAGTCCTTTATAGTTCCAGTAAATAACCCTTTGCAGTAAGGGAAGCCCTTCTTTGACCTGAAGAAATTTATCGATCTGCTCCTGATCTTCCACCACGGCAAATCGGGCGCCGGAATGTCGGGCAATGGTTTTTATCTCCTCGGGATCAAAATCCGAATAGACGCCCACCGAGGCCCCATGAATGGCCTGGGCGGCCAATTCGGCATAATACCATTGGGGGGCATTATCCCCGATAATCAGCAACCGGTCTCCCGGTTCAAAGCCGAGGGCCATGAGCCCTAAGGCCAGGGTTTTTACATTCTGATAGTAGTCTTTCCAGGTACAGGGCTCCCAGATACCGTAGTGCTTGTAGCGCATGGCTCTATGATCGGAACCGTATCTTTCACCGTTATAGCGGAGTACCTTGGGCCAGGTATCTCCCTTTTCCTTAGAGATCTGCTCTGCCCCGATCGTCATTTGTCCATGCCCTTCCATCAAACAAGCCACCTTTTTTTTCGACGGTAGTGTTTAATTTCCCGATAACTTTTTCGGGAACCGACGGCCGAAAGCCCAAGATAGAACTCCCGAACGTCCTCGTTGTCCTTCAACGTATCGGCCGCACCGCTTAAGACCACCCGGCCGTTTTCCATCACATATCCATAGTCAGCCACACCCAGGGCGGCCAGGACATTTTGTTCCACCAGGAGTATGGCCATCTTTTGTTCGGTACGGATTTTCCCGATGTTCTCATAGATCTCCTGCACCATCAAGGGGGCCAATCCCAGGGACGGCTCGTCCAGAAGCATCAGTTTAGGACTGGCCATAAGGGCCCTTCCGATGACCAGCATCTGTTGTTCCCCTCCGGACAGATAGCCGCTCATCTGACGGCGGAGGCGTTTAATGTTGGGGAAATAGTCAAAGACCATTTCCAGGTCCCTTTTGACCCCGGGGCGGTCTTTGCGGCAGTAGGCTCCGACGAGCAGGTTCTCTTCGACACTCAGGTGTTCGAGGACCCGCCGGCCTTCCATGGCCTGGCTGATTCCCAGGGCGGCCACGTCTTCAGGTCCGTACTGGTCTATCCGCATTCCGTTAAAATCAATGCTGCCGTCGGTGACCTTTCCTTCTTCCGTCTTCAGCATCCCGGAGATGGCCTTGAGGGTGGTCGTTTTGCCGGCGCCGTTGGCCCCCAGGAGGGCCACGATCTGGCCTTCTCCGACCTTCAGGGATACGCCCCGCAGCACCTGGATGACGTTCATATAAATCACTTCGATATTTTTGACCTGCAGCATCGAATTAGGCCCTCATGCCCTTAGAGCACCACAAAATATGAAAAGGGTTTTCTCCGAATTCCGAACTCTGAACCCCGAACTTTATTTTCATTTTAAGCCCTATTTTTCTTTTCCCAGGTAAGCGGTGATGACTTTAGGATCGGCCATGATTTCGGCCGGTGTGCCTTCGGCGATCTTACGTCCGAAATCAAGGACGACAATCCGGTCGGCAATGTCCATGACCACGCCCATATCATGTTCGACGAGGATGATACAGCGTATGCCGTCTCTTAGAACAGGGGTATCCGGATAGGTGGCCCCCTGACCTTCGAAGACATCGATAATGAATCGGGCGATATCCTCCTTTTCCTCCAGATTCATGCCGGCCATGGGCTCGTCCAGAATCAGGACTTGCGGCTCCAGGGCCAGGGCCCTGGCCAGCTCGACCCTTTTGCGCATCCCATAAGGCAGAAGGCCCACCACCTTTTTCCTGATAGGGGCTATTTCCAGGAAATCGATAATCTCTTCGACGGTCCGCCGGTTTTTGATCTCCTCCTGACGGGCCCAGCCGAAGTACAGGGCACCGGCAACGAAGGTTTGCTTCATCAGTACATGCCGGGCGGCCATGATGTTGTCCTGGGTGCTTAAGCCCGTGTAGAGTTCGATATTTTGAAAGGTCCTGGCAATGCCCAGGTGGGCCAGCTTGTCCGGGCGCATTCGGGTGACCTTTTGCCCTTCGTAGACAATTTCGCCTTTTTGAGGTTTGTAGAAGCCGTTGATGCAGTTGAGGAGGGCGGTCTTGCCGGCACCATTGGGTCCGATGATGGCTAATATCTCTTTATCCCTGATGTCCAGGCTTACTTCGGTCAGGGCGTTGGTTCCGCCGAAGCTGAGGGAGAGGTTGTCGATTCGTATTTTAACCTGATCCGTTTTCACCGGGCATAAACTCCAGAATAGCGCAAGGCTCGTTTCGTGTTAAGCTCCTAAGCCCTTTTGGGGGCACCATGAAGCATGAAAATAAGTCTACAATAGGCAATAGGCAATAGACAAGGTTGAAGGTTTAAGATTTTTACACTTGCAATTTTCTCTTCAACTGACCCCTGACCCCCGACCCCTGGTCCCATAATTCTTACTTGAAACTTGAGACTTGGGCCTTGCACCTTGTGCCCTAGGCCTTTCACCGCGATGTCATGATTGTTCGTGATGGCTGGTGGTCATTATAGTCTCCCGAACTTCTTTTACAAATTCAGCAGGACGGGCGATAAATCGAAATACGGTTTTTTTCGTCCCGCTATGGACGAGAACAATTTTGCCGAAATTCAGTATGGCGCCTAAAGAGGGCTGATAAAAGTTTGCAAAAGTGATCGTGTCAAGGGGTATAGAATAGGACCTCTTCAACGGATAACCAACATTAATTAATAATTGATTATTTGTCAATATGATATCGAATTGCCGTAAACGCAGGGTCGAGAAAGTACCCCAAATAAAACCGGAAGCGATAAGAACGGCCGACGGTAACCCTTGGGATCCCATAGATAGCCAGCCTATAAAAAAAAGGAAGGCCGGTCCAAGAAGCACCGCCCAGTGGGGCCTGGCCTGGTAAATGATCTTTTGATCTTGGAGAAGGTTTTTTTCCGAAACACCCATCTTTAAATTCCTTCGCCGAACGCCCTCCGGGGCGTAGGCCCCTCTGGGCCGGAGGCCGAACAACGAACGCCGAACGGTATGCTCATGTCCGGGTCCAAAATCACTTTCCCATTAAGAGATTCGGCAGCCAGGTGGCAATTCCGGGGAAGATAAACATGATCGCCAGGGCCACAAAGAGAGCGGTCAGAAAGGGAACTACCCCCTTATAAATCGTTTTAAAGGGGATCCTGGTGATATTCCCCAATATAAATACATAGATGGCGATCGGCGGAATGATACCGCCGATCATCAGGGTGATGCAGATCAAAATACCGAACCAAATCGGATCGTAGCCTAATTGAATAACGGTTGGAAAAAATATCGGGGTGGCCAGGACCATAAAGGCCAGATCATCCATGATGGAACCGCCGATCAGGTACATAACGATAATGATAACAATGATCAGCGTTTTCGAAACAGGAAGGGCGGCGGTCCAGTCGGCCGCAATCATGGGGATTTCGGTAATGGCCAGGAAATGTCCGAAAATGGATGACCCGGTAATCAGTAAGAGCGTCATAATGGAAGTTTTTAATGATCCGCGAAAAGAATTGATCAGCATTTTGGAATTAATTTCTTTTCGGGATAGGGCCAGAAGAAAAATGGCTATCGTCCCTATGGTGCCGGCTTCGGTAGGACTGAAAAAACCGGTCATCATCCCGCCGATAACGATGCCGAAAACAACCAGAATAATTAAGGCTTCCGGGATGGCAGCGATGCGTTCTCCCCAGGTTGCCTTTTCGGCCCTGGGCGCTATTTCCGGTTTCCAGATGACCCAGCCGGCGATAACGGCAATGAAAAATAAGGATATCATCAAGGCCGGAATGATTCCGGCCAGAAAAAGACGGCCTATGGATTGCTCGACTTGGAGCCCATAGATAATCAGAACGGTGCTGGGTGGCAGGATCATGCCGATAGTACTGACCGAAGCCACGGTGCCGGCCGAGAGTTCTTTTTTATACCCATAACGGTCCATTTCCGGGATGGCTAATCCTGAAAAGGTGCCGACTGTAGCCAGGGTGGAACCGCACATGGCTTTGAAGGCCGTTGCACCTACGACGGTAGTCATGGCCAACCCGCCGGGTATGTGCCCCATCCACTTATGGGCTCCCGTATAGAGCCTCTTGGCGATATTGGAATGTTGGGCCAGTTCCCCCATCATGATAAATAAAGGAATGACCGTATAACTATAAGTTGTAAAGGTATCGAAAAAGTCCTTGACCACCAGATTAGAGGCCGAGGCAAAGGACATCAGGAAAGTAAACCCCACGAACCCCACCAATATCATGCAGTAGGCCATTTCGAGCCCTGTTAAAAAAAGGGCCAGAAGGATGATGATACCGTATATTCCAACTGCAACGTCACTCATTTTTTTCTCCATGGATAGTTTTCATTAAGTCACAAAATATCGTAAAGCTCTGGAATAGAAAACTGAGTGCAATAGCAAAACAAAAGGGATAGTAGGGGATTTTGAAACTTGCTGTCAGCTCTCCTGTTCGTTTCACATCCAACCCATACATAAAAAAATTGTAGGCGATAAACAAAAACATAACCATGCCGACGATTCTGGTAATGGCATTTAAAATTTTTTGACTCCTTGGACTAATCTTCTGGATCATCAAATCGACGATGATTTGGGCCCCGAGCCAGGTGGCATAGGGAATGGAAAAACCGAATACGATGGAACCGCCGTATTGAATAATTTCCATGGATCCGGTGATCGGATGACCCAAATTCCTCAAGATCACATCAAATAAAGTCAAAATGATCATGAAGGCCAACACCGCCCCGGCGATACTGAATAATATGATGTCTCCCTTCACCACTGCGGTTATCAGGCGTTTCATTTCGGGCCTCGTTACGGGTTACGGGTTGCAGGTTGAAAAACATAAATTTCCTCTCGTAACCCGCAACTCGTAACTCCTTTTTTTTATTGATGGGTTTTTAAAAACTCCTGGCAGAATTTCAGCGCTTCGTCGCCCGGCAGTCCCTTGGCTTTGGTCATTTTGACATAGTCATCCAAGATCGGTTTCATCTTTTCTGCCGTCTGGGTCTGGTCTTTCTGGGGGACGGATATGAAAGTCACCCCTTTTCCGGTGGCGAATTCCTTGGCCTTATTGTCCAACTCGACCCACCGCTTGGCGATTTTCTCATTATATTCATCGTTGATTTTCTCGATAGCCGCCTGATCGGCCGGGGAGAGCATGTTCCATTTGGCTTTATTCATGACCACATACATAGAGGTCATATAGGACATCCCGTAGTTTTCCAGAACGGTCTTGACCACTTCGCCGATTTTAAAACCCTGCAGGGCCTCAATGGGGAAAAGGGTTCCATCGATAACCCCTCTCGACAGGGCGTCGTAGGTTTCACTGACCGGCATGGTGACCGGAGCGGCCCCCAGATTCTTGACGATGTCGGCATTTTCCGCATTGGCCTTAATTCTGAGACCTTTTATCTCGTCCATGGATTTAACCGGCTTTTTGGTCATGATAAAGCCCGGGGCGGCGCCATGGAGAAACATGACTTTGACATCATCGAATTCTTTGGGCTTGAATTTTTTATAATAGGCATTAGCCAGCTTGCTGGCCTGGTATCCGTTTTTATAGCCCAGGGGTTGTTGCAGGACCTCGGAAAGGGGTAACCGGCCCGGGGCATAGGCCAACAGGCTGGCGGCTATGTCTACGACCCCTTTAACGGTGTTGTCATAGGCCTGCATGGGTGGGGTCAGGGTATTGCCCGGGAATAAGGTGACCTTAATCCGGCCCTGGGTGGCCTTTTCAACTTCCTTGGCCCATTCGCCTGCCAGTTTAACCAAGGGGTGTACCGGCGGCCAGATGAGGGAGTACCTCAATTTAATCTCTTCCCCGTAGGCTTTAAAGGGGGAAGCGGTTAACAGAAACGCCACCATGGTCATACATACTATGCCCATAACCATAAATTTATTTTTCATCGTTAATCCTCCATATTTTATTTTATTTAAGGAACTGTTTCCGGATTTCCCTTTTCAGGATTTTGCCCGTGGGCGTCTTGGGAAGTTCGGTCACCGCCACATACTCCTTGGGGATCTTAAAGGGGGACAACCGGGACTTCAGAAAGGTCTTCAGGGTTTCAGGGACTATCGAGAGCCCGGCTTTCGGAACGATAAAGGCTGTTACCCGTTCGCCCCATTCCCGGTCGGGGAGCCCGATAACCGCACACTCCTCCACTTCCGGACTGGTATAGAGCACCTCCTCCACCTCGCGGGGATAAACGTTCTCCCCTCCGGTGATAATCAGGTCCTTGAGACGGTCCACCAGAAAGAGGTAGCCCTGGGAATCGAACAGACCGATATCCCCGGACCGATACCAATCCCCCTCCCAAAAGACGGATCGGGTCGCCTCGGGGTTGTTGAGGTAGGCGTTCATGACATTACGGCCCCTGACACAGATCTCCCCTTCCTGTCCGGGCTCCAGGAGGTTTCCGGCCAAATCCCGGATTTGGACCTCTACCCCGTGAATCGGTTGTCCTACGGAGCCGACGATATGCCGGTAATAATGGTTATAGGTGATCGGCATGGCCTCGGTCATCCCGTAAGACTCGGCAATAGTCAGGCCGGTGCGTTCCTTCCACTGTTTAACGATCTCCCCGGCCAGACTGGCGGCGGCCGAAAAACAGTAGCGCAACTTTCCTAACCTTTTCTCCAGGTCACCCAGGGCCAGGAGGCGGATATAGACCGTAGGAACGGCATAAAACCTGGTAACCCGTCCGGCGGCCATCACCTCCAGGACCCGCTCCAGGTCGAAACCCGGCTGAACCTCCACGCATCCGGCACTTAAAATAGTACCATTCATGATATGGATCTGGCCGAAGACATGGTTGAAGGGCATAAAACAAAGGGCGCAATCCGTTTCCTGGGATCGCTCGAAAAAGGCCACACTGGAACTGGCAAAATTGATGTATTCGTGGGATAACATGACCCCCTTGGGGATGCCGGTGGTGCCGCCAGTGTACAGGATGGCGGCGGTGTCCGTGCGGTCCCTGTCCCGGGTCTTGAAAGATCCCGAACCCATTTTAAGCAGGCCGGGCAGATCGAGGTCGCCGCCGGGACAAATGATCTTTTCGACCCCCGCTGAGGATCGCAATTTTTCCAGATCCGAAAGCTTGGATTCATGGGTGAAGATAAACCTCGGTTTGGAGTGATTGACCAGAAGGGCCAGTTCGTCGCCGATAAGCATTCCGGATAAGGTGACGGCCACCCCCCCGACCTTGAGTACTCCGAAATAAAATGGGATCCAGTCGGCCGAATTCGGGCAACACAGTCCAATGTGGTCGCCCGGTTGGACCCCCATTTTGGTGAGGCCGGCAGCTACCCGGTTGGCTTGATCGTTCAGTTGGCCGTAGGTTATCTCCAAAGGGCCTTGGCGGACGGCCGGACGGTCCGGAAAGAAAAAGGCCGATCGTTCCAGATTGTTTGCAAGATTCATATCCGTACTCCCCGATAGATTCTTAAATTACCATTTTGAGAATTCATCTCTTACTTTTCGAAAACGCGAAATCATCCGCCTCTGACCATTGGTTAAATGCCTGGTCACCGTCTCAATGGGAAGAGACACTCTTCAACTTCCGGAAATAGGCCGTGTAGCGGCGGGCCCTGGGATCGCGGCCTAACAAAAGATCGGCGGCCAAAATATAGGGTTTCATCCTGGCGGCATCGACGATGGCGCAGGTGAGTCCCGACTGGATGGCTAAAGAAAGAAAAACCGCGTTGGTCACCATCCTCTTGGGCAGGCCGAAGGAGACATTACTGGCCCCGAGGACCTGATTAAACCCCCATTCCTGTTTCACCTTTCCCATGGTCTCCAAGGTAATCCGGACCGCCTGATCACTCACCGCACTCGACTCTGCCACGGAGTCTACCAGGATGTCCTCCTGGTCGATCCCCAGGCTTACGGCCCGGTTGAGGATACCTTTTATGATTTCCACCCGTCTGACGGGTTCCCTGGGAATGCCGGTCTCATCCGAAGCCAGGACGACCACCGCCGTATGATATTTCTTGACCAGAGGCAAGATCTGTGAAAGCAAAGAATCTTCTCCGGTGACCGAACTGACGATCGGCTTACCGCACCCTAATTGCAAGGCTTTATCCAGGGCCGAGGGATTGCGGCTTTCCAGGCAAAGGGGCAGATCCACTGTTTTGATGACCGCCTCCGTCACCCGGGGGAGGACGGTTTCTTCGTCCAGACCGAAGGCCGCCACGCTGATCATCAGGATATCGGCGCCGGCCTCCGCCTGTCTCAGGGCCTCCTGACGGATGGGCTCCATATCCCCGGCCTTCATGGCTTCCTTGAGAATGCCCTTGCCGAAGGGGTTGATGCGTTCCCCGATCAATACCGTCGGACGTTTATCGCCAATAACGACTTCGTTGCCTTTAGGACTAAATAGGTGTGTTTCCATGTTTCCTTTTTGCAGCTTTTATTCAGCAATCCGAATTCCGAAATCTGAAATTAAATGATCCATTGTTTACAGAGATTGACGGCTGCGGCGGCATCCTTCCCGTAAGCGTCGGCCCGAGCGTACTTCTTCACTTCGTCATCCATCTGACCGCCGCCGATCATAATTTTCACCTTATCCCGCCAACCGGCTTCTTCTATGGCTTTGACGGTTTTTTCCATGGAATCGAAGGCCAGGGTCAGAAAACCGCTCAGGCCCACTACCTGAGGCTCAAATTCCTTTACTTTGTCCACAAAGACCTGGACCGGCACGTTGATCCCCAGGTCCAGAACGTCATAGCCGTTGACATCCAGCATGAAGGTGACGATGTCCTTGCCGATGTCATGGATGTCACCGGCCACGGTGCCGATCAAGACCTTGCCCTTTTTTTGAGGGGCCTCCCCTTTTTTAATCAAAGGCTTGACTTTCTCCGAGATGGCTTTGAGGATCTCACCGGCCAGGACCAGGTCAGGGATAAAGTATTCTTCGATCTCAAAGCGCTTTCCCACAATCTCCATGGCCGAGCGGGCCTGGGCCAGGATTTCCAGGGGATCGGTTCCGCTGTTGATCAGTGCTTCGACCTGGGCATAGGTCTCCTCTTCCTTCAGGTCGGCCATCAGGTCGATTAATTTTTCGTTCATGAGGGTTCTCCTTTCCATAAATCTTGAATGGTAGATTGGCCGCGTGGGGGGGCAGGGTCGATCGCATCGGATAAGCCAGGGCACTGAAAAAAATAGGAAACGAGATGGTTCACTCTATCCATTATGTTGTCGCCTGCCTGAAAAATGGTCCCTGACCCGTGCCAGGGCGGTCGGATTAGGGCTGACGCGTGAGCAACAGAAAACCACGAATATTAATAGAGAAAATATCTTGGGGAAAAGCGCGACCCTAAATTGGTTTATTTATTCATTGGTATAATGATTAATTGAATTAAAAAATTATGTCAATAAAAATATTTTGTTGAAAAAAATTTTATTATTTTCTATCCTGCGTTCAATCAGGGGGTCGCTATGCCGAAATTTAAGCCGATAAAACAGATGCGTGTTTCCGAAGAGGTGGCCGGACAACTCAAAGAGTCCATCATGGTCGGCCATTTCCTGGCGGGCGATCGCCTGCCTTCCGAAAGGGATCTGGCCGAAGCCTTTCAGGTCAGTCGGGTGGCCATTCGGGAAGCCCTCCGTTCTTTGGAGAACTCGGGTTTTGTGGTGACCCGCCAGGGGGCGACCGGAGGGGCTTTTGTTACCGATCTCACTTTCCAGCATTTGGCCAACGCCTTTGTCGATCTCTTCCGGTCGGAAAAGATTTCAGTCCCTGAGATGTACCAGGTCAGGCTGCTCATCGAACCCGAGGTGGCCCGGCTGGCGGCCACTAAAATTACTCCAAAATACGCCCAACGGCTCCAGGAGGCCCTGGAGGCCGAAGAGCAGCCGGTAACCTCCCTCAAGGAGGACATGGAACGGAAAACAGCGGTCCATTACATCCTGGCGGAAATGGGCGGCAATCGATTTTTTGAGGCCATGATCCGCTCTTTTGTAGAGTTGACCTTGAGGGTTATTCTGGCAGCCGAACCGGATTTTCCATTTATCCACCCGGCCGGGATGCACCGCTCGATTGTTGAGGCGGTTCTGTCCGGTAATCCCAATAAGGCCGCCCTGGCCATGAAAAAACACGCGGTTGAATTCGGGAAGATCCTGATCAAGATGGAAAAAACCTTCCGGAAAAAGAAATCCCCCCCTTCCTTTTAGCCGCTCACTATAAATGAAGGCCCATCCGCAGGAATGCCAGGGACACCGTACTAATTTATTATTTTAATTTGTCAAATTGTCCAAATTGCTGGGCTAATCAAGCTGATATCTCTTCTTGACTATTTATCCCCGCTCATTTTATAATCTGCTCTATAATTTCAAGCGCTTATAATAATTCGATCAGTCTGACAAATACAATCTCATTTCGCCGTTTGCTCCAGGAAGGAATTTATCTTCGGCATGTTGTTTCTCAAACGCCTCTCCGATGAGTTTGACCGGAAGCGCGAGCAACTTCGGAAGACAGACTTTGCCCATCTCAAGGATCAGCCGGATCTCATCAAGGAACTGTTAGAGGATAAGACCTCCTACGGTGAAACTTTCTTCGTCCCCTTACGCGCCCGTTGGCACGAACCATGGGTCGATCAAAACGGCGATCAGGTCCCGGCCCTCAAGGATCTTAAGTTCGACATCGGTAATATGCTCAACAAAGCCATTGCCGCCGTGGAAGAGGAAAACGACGCCCTGGCCGGGGTGCTCAAGAACAATATTGATTTTAACGCCGTCAAAGGGAAGACCAAGATCCCGGATCAGAAGTGGAAGGACCTTCTGGACCATTTCAATCAACCCCAGTTCGTGCTGGTCAATGACAATTTCGAATTCCCCGACCTGCTTGGTGCGGCCTACGAATACCTGATCAAGTTTTTTGCCGACAGCGCGGGCATCCTGAAAAAGCTCTACGACCTTGCCCGCAACGAGCTGAGCCGCTATCTGAATGCCGAAAAGCGCGGCCTCGTCGCGGTGGTGGAAAACCTCTGGGACAAATATGCTGTTTCCAGCGGTGAATTGGAAAGCCAACGAACCGAAACTATCGAGAAACTGAACGGCTTTCTCGAAGCCCTGGGTTATCTTGGCGGAAGTGCCAAAGGTAAGGGGGAACTAAAGGTTAGCAATGAAAGAAAGTGAAGCCGTTGAATTGAAAAGGAGCTTGGCTGAACTGAAAGATGGGCTGATCTCCGTCGCCGCCATCCTTAACAAACACGGCAAGGGCGAACTGTGGTTTGGTTTAAAGAATACCGGGGTTGCAGTTGGCTTGCAGGTGACGGAAAAGACACTGCGCGATCTTTCACAGGCCATAGCCGCCCACATTGAGCCGAAGATTTTTCCACAGATTACGCAGGAGTCGCTTACGGGTAAGCCCTGTATCAAAGTTGCTTTTGATGGAAAAGAAAGGCCTTATTTTGCCTATGGCCGGGCTTATATGCGGGTGGCCGATGAAGACCGGCAGATGAGTGCCAAAGAGCTTGAACGCCTGATCCTCGCCAGAAACCGTGAGGTTATCCGCTGGGATACCGAGCCCTGTAAAACCTCAATCAAGGAACTCAATGAACGAAAAATAAGAGACTTCGTGAAACGCGCTGGTCTGGTCTGGGACAAAACCACCAATGTACTGGAAAAACTGGGGCTTATGCAGGATGGACAATTGCTCAATGCCGCTTCCATCTTTTTCTCCAAAAAGCCAATATTGCAATTGCGCTGTGCCGTTTTTGCCACCACCGACAGCGCGACCATAATTGACCGACACGATTTCACTGGCGATATTCTGGAGCTTATCGAAGAAGCGCAAAAATACATTCTCAAAAACATTCACATCGGCATGAGGCTGGACGGCCTCTACCGTGTGGATGTGCCTGAGATATCGGTAGCGGCCATGCGTGAGGCGATTATCAACGCCTTCTGTCATCGCGATTATCGCGACCCGGACTATGTACAGATAGCCATTTTTAAAAACCGCGTTGAAATCCGTAATCCCGGTGAGCTTTATGGCGGGTTGACCATCGCCAGGATACGCAAAGGCAATGTCTCCAGACGACGGAATCCGCTCATCGCCGATTTGCTGCGCCGTATCCAGATGGTCGAGACCTGGGGACGGGGCATGCGTCTCATTCTTGCCGAGGAACCGACCGTAAAATTCAGCGAAGTAGCACAAATCTTTATTGCCGCCTTTTTCAGGCCTTCTTATGCCGAGTCGTTTGAGACTATCGATAAAACTATCGATAAAACTATCGATAAGGACCTCTTCGTTACGGAAAAAGCCATCATTAAACTGATAACAGCCAATCCATCTATTACGCAAAAAGAGATGGCAGGGCAATTGAATCTGTCCGAAATAGGCGTACGCTATCACATCAAGAAACTGAAGGCTAAGGGCATCTTACAGCGAAAAGGCGGAAAGAAGGCTGGGCGTTGGGAGGTGAAGGGATGAGAGACGGATTCTCCTGGGCCATCGGCGGCCAACTTACCGGGGCAGTTGCCGGGGAAGTCACCGGGGTAGTACAAAGGCTCCTGATGATCGCCATGCCCGGCAAACCGACAAGCAGCAAACAGAAAATACCGGCTCACCCAAAGAGGCCGCGAATCGCGAAACTATTGAAGGAGGCGAAGGGCGGTGAAAAGTAAGAAAAACCAGCAAGCAAATGACCTTGTCAAGTCGATAGGCGAACTTGCAAAGATACGCAATCAACTTGCGCGTCAAGCTGAACAGCAATATACTTTTGAAGTTGAAGCCCTCCTGAAGGCTCAAAGCCGTGATCCCCAACGTATCGAACACTTGCTTGACGGCATGCTCGATTTTTGTTTTGATTCTGCGATGTTGTGTTTATACAAAAAGCTCTGCCGTTATTACTTCAAAATTGACCCGGAGGCAACTGCTTCGTATGTTTATGCCTATCGTGACATGTGGGATGAAAAAGAGGAAGGTTAGAGGGGTGAAATGAAGGCTTTAGAAGGTTGGGAAACAAAAACACTTCGCGAACTCGCGATGATCAATTACGGTAAATCATCGGCCAATGTTTTGGCAGAAGATGGTCCTTATCCGGTTGTCGGGACAGGGGGTAGTGATCGACTGGGGAAGGATTATCTTCACGAAGGCGAGTCTATTATCTTAGGCAGAAAGGGAACCATTGACCGCGTTTATTTTGCAATAGGCAGATTCTGGACTATTGATACCGCGTACTACCTAAGCGACTTTGCTGAAGCGGTTCCTCTGTGGTTGTACTACTTTCTTCAGTCTATAGACTTCCGCCAAATGAATGAAGCGACCGGCGTCCCCAGTCTATCGCGTGATTTACTTTACAAGATTGAGATCCCAACGCCATCCAAACCCGAACAAATCAAAATTGCCGAGATCCTCTCGACGGTGGACCGGGCGATTGAGCAGACCGGGGCGTTGATTGCCAAGCAGCAGCGCATCAAGAACGGCTTGATGCAGGACCTCCTCACCCGCGGTATTGACGAATACGGCAACCTCCACTTCGAACAAACCCACCAGTTCAAAGACTCCTTGCTGGGCAGGATTCCGGTGGAGTGGGAGGTGAAAAAATGGAGCTAAGTGTGCAAAAAAATTCAAGATGGTACACACTTTTCACCACGAATCGACTCGTCCGCTGAGTTCAAATATGTGACATCTCCCTTATACCCCTCGCTTTTCTCTTAGCAATTTCCTGTTTTTAGGCTTCGGCAAAATTATTTAAACGTCCCCTGATCGGTGGCCCTGGCCCGCTCTTCGTGGCTCATCTCCGCCAGCCCTTGGACGGCTTTTAATCCAACCCCAGTCCTTCGGCCACCCGGCCACCGTAATCCGGGTCGGCCTTATAAAACAGGGCGCATTGGCGCATCTGGATGCGTTTTTGAGCCCCGCCCAGGTGGCTGACGATATTAC
>JACRBX010000070.1 GCA_016219225.1 Deltaproteobacteria bacterium | reverse complement strand
TCGATCATCCGCCCAAGCTGCATCAGCAGGGCATCAATATTCCGGTAATAGGTATTGGCCGCCCGCCAATAGGCCTCATTGGCCCTGGCCCCGCATTTAAATATTCCTTTGGGGACCGGGATTCCCAGGCAAAGCAGGCTTTTTGACGCCGGAAGGAGATCTGAAGGCCTATAACCCTGGGGAGCGCTGTCTTCAAGGTGCGCAGCCTTGCCGATCCCAAACACCGAAATATCGTTGCGAATGGTGAATTCTTTTATCTTTTCTAATAGACCGTTCATCGGGGATTCCTCCTTTAGAGGAAATTAATTTAGTTGACTAATAATTAGCATGCTAAATAAATAAGGTCAAGAATAATTTTCCGCCTCCCCTTGATATATTTTCCCTGCTCCGGGAGGCCTTCGGCAGGATGCCGCGTCCTTAAAGGTTAATCATAGACTTTGCTATTTAAATGGAAGAAGGATATAATTAAATTGTTTGCCAACGGGAACGGGAATCGTTGATCCTAACTGTATTTTCGAACTAAGGAGATGGAAATGGGAGTAGATCAGGGCATCCAATGGGAAATTGAGGCCTTTAAAATCGGCAACAAGATCAAAGAGCTCCGGGAAAAGAACCGTTACACCCTACAGGATCTGGCGGCCAAGACGGGTCTGCCCAAAGAATTCCTGGCTGAAATTGAGAATGCCGAAGTCGTTCCGCCCATTGCCAATTTGCTGAAGCTCTCCAAGGCCTTACAGGTCGGGATGTCCTATTTCTTTCAGGACCAGGCCGGGGAAGAAAAGATCGCCATCACCCGCCGTCACGAAAGGGTCCGGATGGAAGGACTGCCGTCTCACCTGAAAGGGGAAGTGGATTATATTTATGAGGCCCTGGAGGAGAAAAAAACCAATAAACACATGGAACCCTTTCTGGTGGAATTCCCGATTTTAGATACCAGTGAACTGGTCTTTGTCAGCCATGAAGGCGAAGAGTTCCTCCATTTATTGGAAGGGAAACTGGAATTTCGCACCGTAGACCGGGTAGAGGAGTTGGAACCCGGAGACAGTATCTATTTTGAATCGGATATCAGTCACAGTTTTCGATGTTTGAGCCGGACCCCGGCCAAGGCCATCGTCGTGGTCTGGAGCAAACCATAGAAGGGCCTGTTTTTTGACAGGATAGACAGGATATTAAGGAAAAGGGATATGCTGGAAATCCGTTTTCACGGCCGTGGCGGTCAAGGGACGGTGGTGGCCACCATCTTGCTGGCCAAGGCCTTTTTTCAGGCCGGTTATTATGTCCAAAGTTTTCCGGTCTTCGGGGTGGAACGACGCGGGGCACCGGTCGAGGCTTACCTGCGATTGGATGAGAAAGAAATATGGATCAGGTCCCATGTCTTTGCCCCGGATCATGTAGTGGTCCTGGATCGAACTCTGCTGCAGAATGTGGATGTGTTCCAGGGATTGAAAACCGGTGGATGGATTTTGATCAATGCCCCGACACCGCCCCTTGATCTCAGACCGTTTTCGGGATTTCATCTGGCCTTTGTGGATGCCACCCGGATCGCCCTCAACCATCAGTTGGGGACCCGGACTCATCCCATCGCCAATACCGCCGTCTTAGGGGCCTTTGCCCGGGTGCTGGGAATGCCTCCTCTGGAGGCCATTATCCGGGCCATTGAAGAAGATGTGCCGCGAAAACCCGAGGAGAACATCCTGGCGGCGAGAGAGGCCTACGAAGAAGTGCAGGTTCTGGGAATGGAGGAGAAACCATGACGGTTGATTCCAGCAACAGCGGGACCGGCTCCTTGTTCATCTCCCGTTCCTATCTGTCCAGTGAAGGCAATAAAACAGGTTCCTGGCGCTTTCTCAAACCCCGTTATAATGAAAAAACCGCCCCCTGCGGCGCCGCCTGTCCGGCAGGGGAAGATATCGGCCGCATCGAGATGCTTACCAGCCAGGGCCAGCTTAAAGAGGCCTGGGAAACGATCCTTTTGGAAAACCCCTTTCCGGCCGTCTGCGGACGGGTCTGCTATCACCCTTGTGAAGCCATTTGTAACCGGGGATACTTTGATGAAACCGTGGCTATTTCCGTCATCGAGCGTTTCCTGCCTGAAAACGCCGCCCGGTATCATTTAAAGCCCACCTTGCCGCAACAGGTCTCCAAGAAACAAAAGATCGCCGTCATGGGTGCAGGTCCCAGCGGTCTGGCCGCTGCTTATTTTCTAACCTTATTAGGCTACTCCTGTGACGTCTTTGAGGCCGGGCCCGAACCCGGAGGGGTGCTCCGCTGGGGGATTCCCAATTATCGTCTT
>JACRBX010000069.1 GCA_016219225.1 Deltaproteobacteria bacterium | reverse complement strand
GAATTGGGGAAAGAAGGATTGCAGATAGGGGAATTCTCCGTTTCATTAAAAAACCAGGGAAGAGAACAAAATCAGAACCAACCCATCCAAACCGAATACCGGGTTCAATCACTGGGAGCCTTGGATGGCACCGGCGGTCCCCTTATCGACAATAACCATTTGATCCATATTATTATTTGAAGGAGGCCCTATGACGATTGCAGCAGCAGGAAGCACCACGGCAGGAAGTACCGGTATTTTGGATAAAAATACCTTCTTACAGCTTTTTACCACCCAGTTGAGGAATCAAGATCCTTTAAACCCCATGGACGCAACAGCCTTTACTGCCCAGTTGGCCCAATTCAGTTCTTTAGAACAACTTTATAATGTCAATACGAATCTTAACAATCTGGTGACCTCCCAAAATTCCATCCAGAATGGCATGCTGGTCAATCTTATCGGGAAAACGGTCACCCTTCAGGATGGATCTTCCGGAAAGGTAAAAGAGATCAGTATCAATGGGACCAGTACCACGTTAACTCTTGACACGAATAAAACGGTTTTATTTACCGATATAACAAAAATATCTTAAAGGAGGTTGGAAATATGTTGACATCTCTTTATACCGGGATCAGCGGCATGAGTGCCAACAGCACGGCCCTGGCCGTTGTGGGGGACAATATCGCCAATTTGAATACGGTCGGGTTTAAAGGCTCTCGGGTAAACTTCGGGGATGTATTAAGCCAGACCATCACCGGAGTGGCTGGATCTTCCCAGGTGGGTCGTGGGGTGACAGTAAACAAGGTTTCGGCCCAGTTTTCCCAAGGGTCTTTTGAGACTACCACCAGTGTCCTGGACCTGGCCGTTGATGGCGACGGTTTTTTTATTGTCAATAACGGGAGCTCCAATTATTACACCCGGGCCGGTCAGTTTTCATTGGACAAGAATGGGAATGTGGTCAATTCGGATGGCTACCTCTTACAAGGTTTTATGGTCGATAGCAGCGGGAATGTTCTTGGAAGCACGGGAAATTTGAATTTTTCCAGTCAACAAAGTGCAGCCAATGCAACGACCACAGCCACGATCAGTGTCAATCTGGACGCCTCTTCAACCGTCCCAACTGCGGCCTTCACCCTGGATGGGAATGGGGATGGAATTGCCAATGATCCGGCCAATTATAACCATTCCACTACGATCAAAGTCTATGATTCCCTGGGGGGAGCCCATGATGTAACCTTGTATTTCAGTAAGACCGCTGCCGGGGCCTGGACAGTCAATTATGTCCACCAGGATCCGGCCGACTCCAGCTTATTGGTCCAGGCCGGGACGCAAAGCCTGACCTTTGGTACCGATGGGTCCCTGGTTGATGATGGCAGCGGAACACCCATAGCCTTTAACTTCGGCGCCAGTGTGGTTACGCCGCAGTCCGTCGCCTTCAACTATGGTACCGGAACCGGGGAAACCCCTGCCGGGACCGGCTTCGACGGTACGACCCAATTTTCATCCTCCTTCAGCGTCACCCAACAAATCCAGGACGGCTATGGGGCCGGTGCGGTTTCCAACATCAGCATCGCGCAAGACGGGGTTGTTACGGCCAGTTTTACCAACGGCCAATCCCGGATCGTTGGACAGGTGGCCCTGGCACGGTTCATAGACCCTGGCAGTCTGGCCAAGTTAGGGAAAAATCTCTATGCAGAGACTTATAATTCCGGCCAAGCCATAGTCGCTAACCCGGGAACTTCTGGAACGGGCCGGGTATTATCCAATACCCTGGAGTTGAGCAATGTGGACCTGGCCCAGGAATTTGTTAAATTGATCTCGGCCCAAAGGGCCTTCCAGGCCAATTCCCGGATTATTACTGCGACGGATGAATTATTGCAGGAGTTGATCAACCTTAAAAGGTAAAGGATGACGAAATTTTTTCTGTTGCGAGTTGCCTGTTGCGTGTTACGAGTTGGTAGAGAAAGGATTCCTCTCGCTTAATTTGTAACCCGCAACTCGCAACAGTATCAAGGTTAGAAATAAATTCTCCTATAATCCCTTTCCCCTCTTAAATTCTCTTCAGTTAAAAAACCAGCACCGAGTCACTTCTTTGACGCACTAAACCACTCTGCCGGGTGCTTTCCTTCTATTATTCCCTTATATTTCATTGTTTTTTAGTTCGGCATGATATTTGAAAGATAAGAAGATCAAGATAACCGAAGGATCTGAAATTGTACTGAGGGGATATAATATGGCTAACGAAAAGGCTGATATCATGATCGACGAAATGGGGGATGGGACTCCGGAGAAAAAGACCGCCCCCAAAAAAGGCCTGGGGATGAAGATGATGATCCTGGTGGGGGGTGTGGTCCTGCTTTTGGGGGGTGGGGGGTATGTCGGTTATTCCATGCTGTCCCATGAAAAAGACAAAGCCCCCAAAACCGCTCATGAAGAAAAAAAGGGGCCGGAGAAAATGGCCCTCGTTTCCATGGAACCTTTTATCCTCAATCTGGCCGACCCGGGAAGACATCTTAAGGTGTCGATTCAGTTTGAATTGAAGGATGAAAAAGATGATGCCAAGGTCAAAGAAAGAACCCCGAAATTAAGGGATTTGATCATTATGCTGTTGAGCAGCAAAACGGTGGATTCTGTTTCTTCGGCGGAAGGGAAATTTCAGTTGAAGGATGAGATTTTACTTCGGGCCAATCAGGCCATGGAAAAGGAGCTTTTTAAAAATGTCTATTTCACGGATTTTGTGATGCAATGAATAACCTCCTCTCCCAAGATGAAGTGGATGCCCTGCTCAAGGGGATGGATTCGGGAGAAATAGAAACCGAATCTAAAAAAGGGACCCCCGGCGAGTTACGAAATTTTGATTTCACCTCTTATGAGCGGGTCATTCGGGGACGGATGCCCGGGTTGGAGATGGCCAATGAACGGTTTGGGCGGTTTTTTCGAAATTCCATTTCCAATATCATTATGAAATTCGTCGACGTCCATATCCAGGGCCATGATTTGATAAAATTCGGGGAATTCATGAGGACCCTCCCCCTGCCGTCGAGTATCAATATCTTTAAAATGGAACCCCTGAAAGGCTTTGCTCTTTTTGTTATTGAGGCCCCCATGGTCTTCGCTTTTGTCGATTATTTTTTCGGGGGAGGGAGCAAACCCTGGGTGAAAAGCGAAGGCCGGTATTTTACCCCTATCGAACAAAGGATTATCAAAAAGATCGTCACCACCGCCTTGAACGATTTGACTACCGCCTGGCAGGGGATCATCCCCATGGAACCCGAACATGTCGGTTCGGAAATGAATCCCCAGTTTGTGACTATCGTTACCCCTTCGGAAGCGGTTATCAAGATAGAAATACATATTGAAATGGAAAATTTTGTCGGCAAGGTATTTTTTTGTATCCCCTATTCGATGGTTGAACCGATCAAGGATAAGTTGTTTTCCGGTATCCGAAGCGATGTCATGTCGCAAGATCAACGTTGGATCCAAAGATTGAGTGAAATTTTAAAAGAATCTTATGTCAATTTGGAAGTGGAAATCGGCCAGGCTGAATTATCCCTTCGGGATCTGGTCAATCTGGACGTAGGTAATGTGCTCACCCTGCAAAATTCTATCTCCGATGATTTGGCCGTTCGAGTGGAGGGGGTCCGGAAAATGCAAGGAACAGCCGGTTACAGCCGGGGGAATCAAGCCGTTAAGATTACCAGATTCCTGGATAGAAAAAATTAAGGAGACTCTATGGAGCAAAAACCGGAACAGAAAGAGCAAGAAGTTAATTTCGAGGAATTGAGTGGAAATAAACCCTCGGGAACCCAGCGGGATTTGGATTTCCTTTTAGATATTCCCCTGATGGTCTCCGTGGAATTGGGCCGGACCAGGATGTTAATCAATGACCTGCTCCAATTAGGGCAGGGGTCGGTAGTTGAACTGGAAAAACTGGCCGGGGAACCCATGGAAATTTATGTCAACAACCGGTTGATCGCCCGGGGCGAAGTGGTGGTGGTCAACGAAAAGTTCGGGGTCAGACTGACCGATATCGTCAGTCCCTCCGAAAGGATCAAACAGATCAGATAATGGACGGATCACTATCCTTTATTACAGCCTTGATAGGGCTGATTTTGTCGATGGGGGTTTTCGGGTTTTTGTACCGCCGGAAACAGAAACATTCCAATATCATTAATTTAGTGGCCTATCAATCCCTGGGGGCTAAAAAAGGTGTGGCCGCCCTTCAGGTGGGGAACGAAATACTGGTCTTGGGTATCATGCCGAACGGATTGAGAGTCCTTAAAACTTTGGAGGCCAAAGAGGTGTTGGAGCCAAGGGAAGAGCCTTATTCGGAAAGAATCCAAAAGCTGCGCAGGCTGAAAGAAGCCGTCGATGAATAACGCTTTAGATCTCAACAAGGTATTCGATTTGAACAATCCGGTCCTGTCCATCTTTTTTATTATCAGCCTCCTGTCCATTCTGCCCGGTATCCTGGTCATGCTGACCTCCTTTACCCGCATTGTGGTGGTCCTTTCCCTGTTACGTCAGGGATTGGGGGCTCAACAGATTCCGCCCAATCCGGTCATTATCGGCCTTTCTTTGTTTTTGACCCTTTTTGTTATGTCTCCAACCATCAATGCCATTAATAAGGATGCCGTTCAACCCTACACCGAGAAAAAAATCTCTTTCACCCAGGCCTTTCAGCGGGCCGAGCCTTCTATTAAAAAATTTATGCTGAAACAGACCCGCCAAAAGGACATCGCCCTTTTCCTGAAACTCTCCAAAGAAAAGGCGCCGGCCAGATTTGAAGACCTTTCCCTTAAAATATTGATTCCGGCCTTTGCCATCAGCGAATTAAAGACGGCTTTTGAAATCGGGTTTTTGATTTTTCTCCCCTTTCTTCTGATTGATATGGTGGTGGCCAGCATTTTATTATCCATGGGTATGATGATGCTTCCCCCGGTAATGATATCGCTGCCCTTCAAGTTATTGCTGTTCGTTTTGGTGGATGGTTGGAATTTAATCATCGGTTCTCTCGTTAGGACTTTTCAATGACCTCGGAATTATTAAAAGAGATTTTTTTGGATTTATTCATGACGATTCTGTTAAGCGCCGGACCGATCCTGCTGGTCAGTCTACTGGTAGGCTTGATCATCAGCTTTCTGCAGGCCGTGACCCAAATCCAGGAATTTACTTTAACTTTTATTCCTAAAATTCTGGCCGTCTTCCTTTGTTTTTATCTGCTGTTGCCCTGGATGGCCAAGGTCGTCACCCAATATACAACCAACCTTATCGAAAATATCCCGATGTATGTTAAATAAAGGAACGGTTCCTTGAATAACCTCGGCGACTTAACCCATTATTTTTCGAATTTTCTGATTCTCTTCATCCGTCTGGGGGTCATCTTATCTTTCCTGCCTTTTTTGAGCGGAAAGCAGGTTCCCAGGCAGTTTAAGGCTGGATTGATCATTACCCTGGCCTATGTCCTGGCGCCCGTGATTACCATGGAAATAAAAACCTCGGACCTTCCGACCATTATTGTTCAGGAGCTCCTGTTGGGATTGACCATCGGTTTTGCCGTCCGGCTTATTTTTTGGGGGGTGGAGCTGGCCGGGACGCTGATCAGTGATGCTATGGGGATTTCGATGGCCACCATGTTTAACCCGGAAATAGGGCAGTCCACGGAAATATCGACCCTTTTGGGGCTGATAGCTATGTTGCTCTTTTTGACCTTGGATCTTCATCATGATTTGCTCTATATGATCGTCAAGAGTTATGAAATTATCCCGGTCACCAAAATTCAGGTGGACACCCTGTGGGTTAATGGGATTTCCCTCAGCGGTCAGATTTTTGTTATGGGACTTAAAATTGCCGCTCCGGTCCTGGTTGGCATGATTATTGTCAATATCCTGATGGGCTTTATCTATAAAGCCGCTCCCCAGATCAATATCTTTTTCGTCAGTATGCCCGTCCATTTGTTTGTGGGACTGTTGATCTTATTGTTTTCTACTCCCCTCCTGATCCATTTTTTGGAAGTCCGGTTTTCAGGTTTAAACGAAGAGATTAACCGAATCATTATAATGGCCAAAGGATAAGGGCATCATGGCAGAAAACCAGCAGGACCGCACTGAAAAAGCAACCCCGCGAAAACGGCAAAAGGCCCGTGAAAAAGGACAAGTCCCCAAAAGCCGCGATCTGATTGCCATCGGTAATATGGGCGGGATCCTCCTGGTTTTTTATTACGGGATTACCCCTTTTTGGGAAAAAATAAGCGGGGTCACGACCGCTTTGTTGAGTTTACAATACGGGAGGGACCCTTTTCTGGTTTTTAGGATGGCCTCCTTCGAAACGATTCGTATCCTGGTCCCCTTTTTCCTGGTTATCGTTGTGGCCTCCATAGGGCTGAACCTCTTACAAGGGGGACTGGTCTTCAAACCGCTCCAGTTGGAATTCAAAAAACTGAACCCTCTGAGCGGCTTTAAGAATATTTATTCCACCAATGGTTTTACGGAATCCATGAAAAACCTGGTCAAGTTTCTGGTCGGAGCCTTTCTGATCTATCATTTCATACGGAAGAGCCTGGAGCTGTTCCCCTTGTTAATGAATTTGGAGATGATGGAATTGGCCAAAACCGCCGGGCATTTAATCCTGAGGGCTTTTGTTTATGGCTTCTTTTTTTATCTCGTCCTGGCTATCCTGGATTATTTCTTACAAAAACGGAAATTTGATCAATCCCTGCGGATGAGCAAATATGAAATTAAGGAAGAAGCCAAAGAGGTGGAAGGGAACCCCCTGATCAAATCCCGCCTCCGCAGTTTGCAGCGGGAAATGGCCCGACGTCGCATGATGGAAGAAGTCCCCAAGGCCGCTGTGATCATAACCAACCCCCAACATCTGGCCATTGCCCTGCACTACCGGGATAAGGAAATGGCAGCCCCGAAAATAGTGGCCAAGGGTGCGGATCTGGTGGCGCAAAGAATCAAGGAGCTGGGCCGTAAATCCGGTATTCCGATCGTGGAAGATAAACCCCTGGCCAGGGTATTATTTAAACTGGAGCTGAATACTTATATTCCTCCGGACTTGTATAAGGCCGTGGCCAAGATTATCGCTCACATCTATAAGATGAAGAAGATCGCCTGATGCCGTCGACTGATTTGAGTGGTTTAATGCCCATAAACAGGAATGCGCTATGACTCTGATGGACCGGATGAAAAACAGGGAAGGGATCGGGGTGGCTGTTGCCATGATGGGTATCCTGGGGCTTATGCTCCTCCCGATTCCACCGTTTTTGTTGGATCTTTTTCTTTCTCTTTCGATCGCTCTTTCGGTCGTCATCATGATCACTTCGGTCTTTGTCAATAAACCCCTGGATTTTTCCATATTTCCGTCCCTTTTGTTGTTGACGACCCTGTATCGGCTTTCCTTAAATATTGCCTCCACCAAATTGGTCTTGTTGCGAGGCAATGAAGGGGTTGATGCGGCCGGGCAGGTTATCAAATCATTCGGGAATTTTGTGGTCAGTGGAAATTATGCGGTCGGTTTAATTATTTTCATCATCATTGTAGTCATCAATTTTGTGGTCATTACCAAGGGGGCCGGGAGAATCGCCGAAGTGGCCGCCCGCTTTACTTTGGATGCCATGCCGGGTAAGCAGATGGCCATTGATGCCGACCTGAATAGCGGGCTTATCGATGAAGCCGAAGCCAGAAGGCGGCGGTCCACGATTTCCCAGGAAGCGGATTTTTACGGGGCCATGGACGGGGCCAGTAAATTTGTTCGGGGGGATGCCATTGCCGGATTGGTGATCACGGGCATTAACATTCTGGGAGGGTTTATTATCGGGGTCCTGCAATTAGGGCTTCCGGTTGTCGAGGCGGCGCAGACCTATACTATTTTAACGGTTGGGGATGGGTTGGTTTCTCAAATTCCGGCGCTCCTGATATCAGCGGCGGCCGGTATCGTAGTCAGCCGGGCCGGCTCGGAAACCGACCTCGGAAAGGATCTTACCAGGCAGCTCCTGGTCAATCCCAAAACGTTAGCCACCGCCTCCGGCATATTATTTGTTTTCGGCTTTATCCCCGGTCTCCCCCATATTCCTTTTCTGATGATTTCAGCCCTGACCGGCGGCATGGCCTATTTTCTGAAACAACCGGCTGCCAAGGCCATCCAGGAGGAGAAAACGCAAGGTCTGACGGAAGAGCCTCAAATTGAATCTTTCCTGGAAATGGATCCTCTGACCCTGGAGATCGGGTATGGATTGATCCCTCTGGTTGAAGGCGACGGAGAACTCCTCAATAAGATAAAGGGAATGAGAAGGCAGTTGGCCTCCGATCTGGGGTTTGTGGTCCCTCCGATTCACATTAAAGACAATCTCCAACTCCGCCCGCATGAATACCTTTTGTTAATCAAAGGGATCGAATTGACCCGGGGTGAGATTATGAGTAACCATTGGCTGGCCGTCGGTTCGGGAGAGGCTGAAAATATTAAAGGGGTCCCGACCAAAGAGCCGGCTTTCGGGTTACCCGCCCTTTGGATTGAAGCCCAGGAGATGGAAAAAGCGCAAATGGCCGGTTTTATGGTGGTTGATTTATCGACCGTAATAGCCACCCATCTTACCGAACTGATCAAAAAATACGGTTGGGAACTCTTAACGCGGAACGAAGTCCAAAATATGTTAGACCGGGTAGCCAAAGCCTATCCCAAGATCGTCGATGAATTAATTCCGTTCCATATGCCCCTGGGGGGGGTGCAGCGGGTATTACAAAATTTGCTCAGGGAGCAGGTTCCCATAAAGGATATGGTTTCTATTCTGGAAACCTTGCTGGATTATTCTCCTTCCATTAAGG
>JACRBX010000068.1 GCA_016219225.1 Deltaproteobacteria bacterium | reverse complement strand
CTTCTGGAAAGGTTCTGAATCCTTTTTCAATGATATGCCGGTCGAGACCGGCCTGAGAACCGGGAAACAGCAGGGAGGCATTCAAAAAATAGGAGCTGCTTATCAGGGATTGATCCAGACCACGGGTATTCTGCAAACGGATGTGTTGCCAATCCCGCTGGATGGAGACATTCACCTGCCCCTGGACTTTTGAGCCCAAATATTCGCAGACCCGGCGGCCTTCTTCCACCAGGGCGGAATTAGTTAGTTCTTGCAGCCGGGGATCATCGGTTTGCAGGGAAGGCCGCGGCGCAGCGGAGGGAAAATCAAAGGGGGCCTCTACTTTTCCTCGGAGCGAATCCAGGGCCTGCTGCAAAAGGTCTTCCGGGTTTAGAAGGTTCTTGGTATAGGCAAAGCCCAGGCAACCCTCTTTGATGATCCGCAGGGCCAAGCCGGACTGCATCTTGGATTCGATCTCTTTGAGCTGGCCGTTTTCAAATTGGATCTGATCGCTTTGTTGTTCCAGAAAATAGACCTCGGCCTGATCGGCCGCTTGGGCGGTTTTTTCCAATATCTGTTCCATCAGCGTCCCCCCACGACGACATCCCGGACCAGGCAATGGGGACCGCCGTGGCAGGATCGGATATTGGTCTGCCCTTTCCCGCAGCCCCCGAGCTGGCTTAATTCCAGGTCATTACCGATCCCTTCAATATTTTTCAGGGTATGGTAAAGATTGCCCGATATATTGATGTCCCGTATCATTCCCTGCCGTTTGCCTTTGTTAACCGCATAGCCGTATTCGGCCCCGAAGGTGAAGTTTTCCCCGCTGGTCTGTCCGCCCAGGGCATTGACCAGATAGAGCCCGTTATCCAAACGGCCAAGAAGTTCATCGAAGGTTGCGGTCCCCGGTTTGATAAAAATGGTTCCCATACGGATGATCGGGGCATAGCGGTAATCTTCGGCTACGGAGTGGCCGGTCAAAGGCTCTCCGAAACGGGCGGCGGTGCGGCGGGAATGGAGCCGGCCGGTGAGTACTCCTTTGGTGATCAGAGGGACAGGCCGGCAGGCTACGCCTTCGTCGTCGTATTTGTAAAAACCTAATTGGCGGGGAAAGGTGGGGTCATCAGTTATCGACAATGCCGGATGGCCGATCAGGCTGCCAAGCTGCAACTTCTCCTGCATGGAAGGGGAGTCTTCGATCAGGTCGGCCTCGGAATAATGACCGAAGGCTTCATGGGTAAAGACCCCGGCCAGATCGGGGTTGAGGATGACCGGATAGGTTCCGCCGGCCACCGGTTCGGCCTTCAGCAGGTCCAGGGCAATGGCGGTTTTTTCCTCAAACAGGGCCTCCTGGTTTCGGAGCCGGGCAAAGCCGGAGCTGCCGCCCATACCGACCCGAACCGTCTGGGTCAGGGTGCCTTCCTGGCTGGTGATGGTGCCTCCCAATCGGGTGGTCACCAGGTCTTCCCGGATCCGGCTGCCCTCGGTGCTGACAAAATATTTTTCCCGTACCAACTCCAAATACTGGATCTGGGTGGTGACGATCTTTTCCTTTTTCAACGGCAGTTGATTATAACCCCGGGTGATGGCCAGTTTTTCTTCCATATCAACGGCCCGCGGATCTTCATCGAGTTGCGGAAAAAAATGATCCTGGATTATTTCCGCCGGGGCCAGACGAACCGGTTCGCTGATGTTCCGGCCGATGAGCAGGGCATTTTCTTCGGCCTTGCGGCTGGCCTTTTCGCCGTCTTTTTCCTGGGTGAAGACCACGGTGGAGAACCCCCCTTCTTTCAGGACCCGCAGCACGTAGCCGTCGGTGGTGGTGGCGCTGATCTGGGTAAGATCCCGGCCGCTGAAAACGATTTGTACTTCTTTTTTGACCTCGTAACGCAGATCGGCATACTCGGCCCGGACTTTGGATAATAGGGATGTAAGGGTTGTAAAATCCATGATGATCCTTTTTCGGCTTGGCGGCCCGAAGACCGTAAAGAAAGTTATTATAATACTATCAAATATCCCCTGATCAATCAAGCCTTCAGGGAAGAAATTGCAATAAGATCCCGATTATGATATTAAACCTCCATGCCCGCCTATAGCGGACACCTCGAACCATGAAAATTTTTTTTAGGCGATTGGCGATGGGCAATAGGCGATGGGCAAAGTACAGGGTCCAAGGTTTTTCATGCGCCTATAGCCTATAGCCACGTGCCTATAGCCTGTATTTTCTATTTTCATATTAATCTTATGCATTTAAAAGTCCCTGTATTCGAAAAATGGAAGCCCGGCGTTCCTAAAAACGCTCTGTTGCTTATTGCGGGAATCCTGTGGATCGGAATAGGCCTTTTGATGAATGGTTTGTCTTTTTCATGGCTGGGGGGCGAAAAGCCCGATCAAGTCCTGCTGATGTTGGCTATCGGATTTGTATTGGCCCTGATCATCCATCATTTTGGATTTCTAAGGATCGTCGATAGAAACCTGGGGCGAATCCTGCCCATGGAAGGAAAAAGGTGCCTTTTTTCTTTCATGCCCTGGAAGAGTTATATCCTAATCGGGATAATGGTTCTGGTGGGTGTTGTCCTGCGTCATACCACGATTCCCAAAACCTATTTATCGGTTCTCTATACCGGTATAGGAACCGCACTGATTCTATCCAGTGTGCGTTACTTGCGATACCTGGTGACCGGCATCACGCAAAAAAACCCGTAACTCGATAGTATAGGAAATTCCTTTTTGGACGCAGATCGACGCAGATTGTCAAGATTTTGAATATAAAGAATAGTTATCTGCGGGTATCGGCGAAAATCAGCGTCCTAATTTAATAGTATAGGAAATTCCTTTTTGGACGCAGATCGACTCGGATCGGCAGATTTTCGCCGATCATGCAGATTGTCAGGATTTAATTGAAAAAAAGTTTCAAGTTGCAAGATGCAGGTTTCAGCTTTCCGCTTTGAGCTTGTTTCTTGAACCTGCGGGTATCGGCGAAAATCCGCGTCCTAATTAATAACTCTAAATCGAATGGATCAGCGCCGCCATCTCCTCGAAATTTAAAGAGTCTTTGGAAACAAAGCGGTTGGCCCCGCTTTGAAAAGCGGCATCCCGATACTCCTGGTTGTCGTAACTGGTGAGAACGACGATCATCATTTCAGGATACCTGGCCTTGATCTTTTTGGTCAGGGAAAGGCCGCTCTCCCCGGGCAGCCGGATATCCATGAACACTAATTGGGGATGAAAGGCCTCCACCTTTTCCAGGCACTCCTGACCTTCGACCGCCTCCTGGATGTCAAGAGCAGGGCTGACTATTTGAAGGTTATCCTTAAATGCCTGCCGGAATCGGGCATTGTCTTCGACAATCAATACCCTTATTTTTGGATTCTCTGCTGAATTGGAAAGGACCATGTCCTGTTTCACCCCTGTTTTTTAGTTCGAAAATAAAGTTTCAAGTTTCAAGATGCAAGTTTCAAGTATTACAAACCTTGGACCTGGAGTCCATTTTCATGCTTCGTGGTGGCCCAATGGGTCATGAGGGTTTAATATGAAAAAACCGTTCAAAGTTCAATGGTTGGAGTTCGGATGAACCCCATTCCTTGTTCCGTGACGATCGGACGGATAGGATCTAATTCTATCGAGGTTCAGGCAAAAGTCAAGATTAAATAAATTTGACAACCTGTTAAAAAACCGTTATAAAAATTATCAGTGAAATCGGCCTGGACATGAGCCGTTGGCCTACAGAAAAACATTTTGCCTCCTGGTTAGGGCTTTCCCCCGGAAGTAAGATCTCCGGTGGAAAGGTATTGAGCGCTAAAACAAAAAAATG
>JACRBX010000067.1 GCA_016219225.1 Deltaproteobacteria bacterium | reverse complement strand
CGGGCGATGTGACCGGGGCCTTTCAGTTCACTCATGCGGCCGGCTATGAGGGGGGGATTGTGGTGAGTAATGCCATTTTCCACCTGCCGAGGAAGGCCGATTATACCTTCATGCCCTGGTGCACCTACACTGATCCGGAACTGGCCAGTATCGGAATGAACGAAAAGAGCGCCAAAGGGGCCGGCCTGGAATACACGGTCTGGACCGAAGCCTTCATGGACAACGATAGAAGCCTGGCGGAAGGAGAAAGGACTGGGAAAATCAAGATGATCCTGGACAAACAGGAGAAACCCCTGGGCGTTCAGATTCTCGGCCCCCAGGCCGGGGAGCTGCTGAGCGAATGGGTGGCCGTTTTAAACGGCAGGGTCAAGCTTTCCACCCTGGCTTCGGCGGTCCATCCTTATCCCACCCTGGGGGAGATCAACAAGCGGGTGGCCGGCACCTTTTTTGCCCCGAAAATATTCTCGAACCGGATGAAGAAAGGGCTCAGGTTTTTCTTCCATTTGAAAGGCAGGGCCTGTGGATAAGGGAAAAGCATTAGAAGTGTTTTTGTTTCAGGTCTTGACATTTGACTTAACATAAGATGACGCTTTCAATATGGCGCGGCCGATTAGTGTCAAATGCCAAGACCTGAAACCATGCTGCAATTCAATCCGGGATTGCTCAGCAATCCGCTTTCGTCATTTTTTCCGGGTTAAGGTCATCTCCATCATTTTCTCTTCCTGGCCCCCTTTGGCGGTGATGTACATTTCATAAGCCATGGTATTGTCATTCACGATCCTGGACACGCTACGCCAGGTCATGGGGCCCCGGGCGGGGTCGTCGTAGCTGCTCACCTGTGTAATGGTCTTACCATTCCGGCTGGCCGTCCCTTCAAAAAAATAGATGGCGGTGCTCATGGAATCGATCCAGACCGACACATACTTCCTGGTATGGTTGTCGTACCCGATGAGGTTGATGCCTTTGAAGGTGGTCCCCATCATATCGCCGGTATACTCCTGCTGCAGAAATCGTCCGTCAAGAATCATTTTTTGTTTGCAGGTGCCTTTGGATTCCATGGGGGGCTTATCGGGTTCCATCCAGGCCGTGGTCTTGGTCATCCAACTTCCCGCCAGAGTCGCCAGCCGTTTGTGGGGCCCCCCCGGAGTTCCCACTTTGGTGTAGATTTTCATCATCGCCTGCATATCCATCCTGCCCTTTTGTTTTTTTGCTGCTGCCATCGCAAACCTCCTTTTGATTGGGTTACCCGGAACGCCTAAATGTTTTAAGCTTACCAGTACTTTTTAAACTGGTGAATAGGGTGAAGGCTGTATTTTTGCAATGGAAATAGAGTATTATTGAATATTGCACCAATTCGTGTCCTCTTTGACTTGAATAAAAGAACGCCTTGTGCCATAATCACCCTTCAATTTTTTGATGGGGAATTAAAGCCTTGGAGGAAATAGGGTTATGGATTTTAAGACTGTTTTTACTACCTTCGGAATGATTTTTCTGGCTGAATTGGGGGATAAGACCCAGTTGGCCACCTTTACTTTTGCAGCCGAAAGTTCATCGCGCTGGGCCGTATTTATCGGATCGGCCGGGGCCTTGGTCCTGACCTCATTATTGGGCGTTGTCTTCGGCTCCGTAGTCCACAAGCTGGTTCCGCCCCAGATGATTAAAACCGGTGCGGCGGTTCTTTTTATTGTCCTGGGTTTGTGGATGTTGATTTTTTCCGGGGAGAAATAAATTAAATTTCACCTTTTTTGTTTTGAATCGATAAGCTCCTGAAAACGTATGGCCATTTCGGGCCCCTGGGCCTCTTCGTGTTTAAAAAATACAAAAGCCTTTTCCCATTTCTGCGAAAGGATTTTTTCAATCCATTGGGTCAGATCGGCATCCGTATAATCGGAACGGCGCAGGCGCAGATACCCCCAGGGCGTCGTGTTGAGGATCTCGTTAGCCGGGTTTTCATCACTGTCCGCCGAGCACAGGCTGTAGCCCCTTTGATGCAGGAGGTCCAAAATTTCAGCATTGAGCCAGGAGGGGTGGCGGAACTCGAAGGCGCAGGGTATATTGCCGGGAATCAGAGGAAAGAAATCTTCCAATACAGGACGGTTCGCCTTAAAACTTTTTGGAAATTGAAAAAGGACCGGCCCCAGTTTTTCTTGTAAAACTGACAGGGCACTGAAGAGGTACCCGGTCTCCGCCCCCACATTTCTCAACTGCTTCAAATGGGTGATGACCTGGGGGGCTTTGATGGCGAAAATAAAATGGTCAGGGACCTGTTCGGACCAGGATAGCAGAATATCCTTTCTGGGCATGTGATAAAAGGTGTTATTGATCTCCACCGCTTCGAAACGTTTGGAATAAAAGCCTAAGAGTTCTTTGGGCGAAATCTTTTCAGGATAAAATTT
>JACRBX010000066.1 GCA_016219225.1 Deltaproteobacteria bacterium | reverse complement strand
CAGCAAGGCTATCGGAAGGCTCTGTGAAATGTTGAATACGACAAAAACATTATTCCCGGGTTCGAAGCTTCGACTCGTTTATGGTGTCAAGGATATCGTCCATGTTACATAAAAATGAGGCACTGTGTCAGGATGTCTGAATTTAAAGGGCTATCACGGTCAGGTCTGGAAATCGGCGACCAGCCTCAGCAACGACTTTCAAAAACCCAATATTACCCTGAATATCCGTGGCAAGATCCGGCCCTGATGGGGAAAAAATGCATATAGTCGCCCTGACCCATCTCTTTTATCCCGCCCGGGGAGGAACGGAGTCCGCCCTCCTGGAATGCGGCAAAGGGCTGGTAAAAAAAGGACATCGGGTAACGGTGATCACCTCCAATCAAACCTGCCTGGAGGATTTTAAAAACCCCCGGAACAATCCCTCTCTGCCGGGGGAAGAAATCCGGGAGGGCATACGGATTATCCGTTTGCCGCTTTCTCGAAAGCAGCGGTTAATCCTGGCCAAATCAGGGGCCCTGGCCTTACGGAGCCGCCTTATCGGAGGAGACCACCTCTGGTTCATGACCCAGGTCCCCTATCTGCCCCGGATGATCCGAATAGCCCGGGACCTCAATCCCGACCTCCTCTATGCCGTTCCCTTTCCTACGGCCACCATCTACTATGCCTGGCGGGCCGCCCGAAAATTGGGGTGCCCCTGGGTCATTCAACCTCATCTCCATTTTCAGGATATAAACGCCTCGCTCCTCAAGATCCTTGGCTGGATCTTTCCCAAGGCCTCCGCTATAATGACCAATACCCGGGCCGAAAAAGAATTTCTGATCAGGCAAGGGATAAAAGAAGAAAAGGTCCATCCCTTGGGCCAGGGGATAGACCTCTCCCTTTTAGAGGGAGGCGATGGCCGCCGGTTCCGATCCACCCACGGCCTGACGGATCAGCCCTTGATCCTTTTCCTGGGGCGCAAGGTCGAAAACAAGGGGATCGACATCCTCCTGGATGCCATGCCCCTGATCTGGAAGGAAATGGATCAGACGGTCCTGGTCCTGGCCGGTCAGTCCGGCCCCTATTTCCAAGCGTTATACAAAAGCCACCCCTTATCCCGGGATCATCGCATCCTCTCTTTGGATGACTTCCCGGAAGAGGAAAAGACCGACCTTCTGACCGCTTGCGACTTCCTGATCCTGCCTTCTAAGGTTGAAAGCTTTGGGGTGGTCTTTCTGGAGGCCTGGGCCAAAGGAAAACCGGTGATCGGGGCCCGCATACCGGCCGTCAGCGATATGATCGATGAGGGAGAAGACGGCTTCCTGGTACCCTATGGGGATAAGCTAAGTTTGGCCGCTGCGGCCATAAAACTATTAAAAGACCCCGACCTCCGAAGGGCCATGGGAGAAAAAGGAAAGGCCAAAGTGCATCATCAATTTGAAATCGGCAGGATTACGGACAGGATAGAGGCTTTATTCCTAAGCCTCAGAGGATCATGACGGCCACCGCTCCATCTGTTTCAGTGGTCATTTGCACCTTTAACCGGGAAGAGTCCCTGATCCATGTCCTCAAGCTGTTAAGAGATCAAACCATCCAGCCCAAAGAAACCCTGGTCATTGATCAAAGCCGGACCCATAAACCGGAAACCTATGCCTATTTAAAGGAACACCGGGACCAGGTACGCCTCTTGCCTCTCTCTTACCCGTCGACAACAGCCGCCCGCAATCTGGCCCGTAAAGAAGTGCAGGGGGATATTGTCCTTTTCTTAGACGACGATGTCCTTTTTCATCCCACCCTCATACAATACCATCTCGAAAACTACCAGGATCGAAGTCTGGGAGCCGTCAGTGGGAAAGTCCTTTATGACGGTTGTACCGAGAACGATTTACCCTGGGCGGCCCGAATCACCCGCAGCGGAAAATATCTCCGGAATTTTACCACCAACCAACGATGCCCGGTTCCGACCTTGTACGGGTGCAATATGTCGCTCAGAAACAGGGTTCTTCAAAAGGTCGGTGAATTCGATCTGAATTATTGGGGCAACTTTTTATGGGAAGAAGTGGACTATGCCCTGCAGATCAGGAAGCACGGCTTTGAGATCGTCTATGATCCGAGGCCCGCGGTCTTTCATGTTATGGAAAAAAAGGGGGGAAGCAGAAATCCTCCGGCCCGGCAATATCTGGAAAGTACGATCTTCAACGATTGGTATTTCTTTTTTAAATACATCTCCAAAGGGTTTTGGCCCTTTCTGCTGTTCCGCCAAAAAAGGGTTTGGTTTCAATACGGCGCGGCCAACCGGGGGAATATCATCCCCCTGATCGGGCAGATTATTCGGGCCTTTCATCAGGCAAATCCCTGATCCGAATAATTTTTGATAAGTACTAAAAAACCCTTGACTTGCCAAAAATAGGGAATTATAATATTTAATTAATAAATCCGTTATCGACCCAGTATGGTGTGGATGACGGTCGAAGTTGGTGATCAAATTCGACGGCCTAAGGCATCGGAGAATTTATCCTTTGATGCCTTTTTTGGTCTGTCGTATCCCAACTTGAGAAATACTTCAAGAGGAGGGATACGACTATGCCAGAAGGACGCGTAAAGTGGTTCAACGAAAACAAAGGTTTTGGCTTTATTGAAGTTGATGGTCAGGATAAGGATGTATTTATTCACCATTCAGCGATCAGTATGCAGGGTTTCAGGACCTTGCAAGAAGGCCAGCGGGTAAGCTTTGACATCGAGCAGGGCAAAAAAGGCCCGGCTGCTGTCAATGTAAAGGCCCTGTAGCCTTTCGTTAAACAACAAAAAAGAAAAAGGGGGATGAAAATTTTCATCCCCCTTTTTCTTTTTAAACCCTCGGGCCGGTTTCAACGCCAGAGAGCAAAGGTCTATCCAATACCTTCAGAAAAATGATACCATTTAATCTTCTATTGATCTGTTTTCTATCGATCTATTTCCTTGAGCTTATTTTTTCTCTCTGGCTGGAGCGGGTAAACCGCCGACATTTAAAAACCCAGAGCGACTCTGTGCCCATACTTTTTGAAGGGTTTATTGACAGACAAAAGCTTTCCCGGATCGTGGCCTACACCCGGGAGAACAGCCGGTTCGGCTCCTTTCAGCAGATTTTTTCGGACCTCATCCTCCTGGTCATCCTCCTGTCGGGTTTTCTCCCCCTGGTGGATCAGCTTGCCCGGTATTGGGGACTTTCCTTTATCCTCTCCGGTCTTTTCTTCTGGCTGGTCCCGGGATGTATCACCTCCTTATTGGACCTTCCCTTTGATTATTATCACACCTTTCGGATCGAAGAAAAATATGGCTTTAACAAAGCCACCCTCAAGACCTGGGTAACGGATCAACTTAAAGGTGCGGCCCTGTCGCTGGTCTTGTTTGCCGTAATCTTATCCCTTATCCTCTGGATGATTCGCCTTTCTCCGAACCACTGGTGGCTCTGGGGGTTCCTCATCCTTTCCCTTTTTCAACTGCTGATGGCCGTGCTCTATCCCATCTTGATCGCCCCGATTTTCAATAAATTTGAACCCCTCCGGGATCAGGAGCTGGCCGATAAGATTTCCCGACTGATGCAGGAGGCCGGGATCCACATCAAGGGCCTGTTCCAGATGGATGCCGGCAGGCGCAGCCGCCACACCAACGCCTACTTTACCGGCCTGGGCAAGACCAAGCGGATCGTTCTCTTTGACACCCTGATCCAGAGCCATCCTCAGGAGGAGATCCTGGCCGTGCTGGCCCATGAAGTGGGTCATTTTAAGGGCCGGCACATCTGGAAACAATTCTTTCTTTTTGCCTGGTCCATGCTGGCGGCCTTTTATCTTTTTTATCTTTTGATGGACTGGCCGCTGCTCTACCGGACCTTCGGGTTTCAAGATTCCCCAGCCTATGTGGGGCTGTTTTTGATAGGCATCTTAGGCCAGAAAGCCGGGTTTTTTCTTTCTCCTTTTTATATGGCCCTTTCCCGGCGATTCGAACGCCAGGCCGACCGGTTCGCCCTTAAGCTGCTCAAGTCCCCCTCAACCCTGGTGACGGTTTTAAAAAGGCTGGCGGCTGACAACTTGAGCAATCTTTTCCCCCATCCGCTCTATGTCCGGTTTCATTATTCCCATCCTCCCTTGCTGGAAAGGATCAATTCCTTAGAAGCATGAAAATGGTTTTCGCCCAACGCCGAACACCGAACACCGAACGGTATTTTCCCAAAGAAAATTCAGGCGGCACCGTACCCCTCGCGGCCTTATTCGCCGGGGCCGTGGCCATCGCCTTTGCCCCCATCTTTGTCCGTCTCAGTCCAGTGGGACCCAGTGCCACGGCCTTCTGGCGCATTTTGCTGGCCTTGCCGCCCTTGTGGATCTGGATGGTGCTAAAAAGGGAAGGACCGGATCCGAAACGTTCCCCTTCTTCTTTTTCCGACTATTTCCATTTAGGTCTGGCCGGCCTGTTTTTTGCCGGGGACCTGTCCATCTGGCATTGGTCCATCAAACTGACTTCGGTGGCCAACGCCACTTTGCTGGTCAATTTCGCCCCGGTCTTTGTCACTTTGGGGGGTTGGTTGATTTTTCGTCAAAAGGTGCGGCTGATTTTTCTTCTCGGCATGGGCCTGGCCTTACTGGGCATGACTCTCATTGCCGGTCATAGTTTCCAGGTGAGCCTTCATTATTTTTTGGGGGATACCTTGAGTTTTACGGCCGCCCTTTTTTACGCCGGCTATCTCCTGTCCGTTAAATCGCTCCGGGAACGCTTTTCCACGGCCACCCTGATGGCCTGGAGCGGACTGGTAACGGCCGCCGCCTTGCTTCCAATTACCCTGCTATCCGGTGAAAGTTTACCTGTTCCCAACCTTCAGGGATGGGTCCTCCTGATCGGTCTGGCCCTGATCTCCCAGGTGGCCGGACAGAGTCTCATCGCCTTTGCCCTGGCCCATCTCCAGGCCTCCTTCTCCTCAGTGGCCTTGCTGGTCCAGCCGGTAACCGCGGCCCTGCTGGCCTGGCTCTTATTAAATGAATCCATAGGAGCCTGGCAGGTTTTTGGAGGGATACTGGTACTGTTCGGAATCCTGGTGGCTAAACGGGGGGGTACGACGTAGCGTCGAGTCTTATTTTTTAAAGCCGCGTTTTCCTCTTCCGGCCCTCTCCATACCTCATCTCAAATCTCCGTCTCATTGCCGTCCGCCCCTTCTTTTCTTCTTGATTCGTTTTTTTCCCTGTTTTATACTCCGGTGGGAATGCTCTGAAAAATTAACGGATTTTTGCGGAGAAAGGAGTAAGTCAATTGCGGAGTAAAGCCATTCTTTTTATAGTGTTGCTGTTCCTGGCAGCGGCTATCGGCCTATTGTCCTGTTCCCGGGGCGAGTATTCCGGGAAGGTGGAAACCATAACGATTGCGACTGTGCCCACTGAGATTAATGCGCTGCTCTACATTGCGGAAGCTCAGGATTTCTTCGCCCGTAATGGCCTTCAGGTTACCATCAAAGAAGACTATGATTCCGGAGCGACTGCAACCGCCGGGATGTTAAATGGTGAAGCGGACGTTGCTACAGCGTCTGAGTTCGTGACCGTGAGGCAGATACTTAATAGAAAAGATCTCATCAACTTTGGAACCATAACCAAGTACGAGAACACTTTCATCGTCTGGCGTACCGATAGTGGCATCAAGACCCTTCAGGACCTCAAGGGGAAAAAGATTGGTGTTACTTTAAAAACGATTTCAGAATTCTACTTGGGAAGAACGTTCGGCTTGAATGGCCTGAACCTTGAGCAGGTGACACTCGTTGACATTAGGGCGGCAGATGCTGAAAGGGCTATTGCTCATGGGGAGGTTGACGCTGTCGTCACCTGGGAACCCTGGGTAACAAGAATAGATCAACACATGGGTAAGGAGGTAATCATAAGGGCGTTACAGAGCAGCCAGCAGGCCTACTGGAATTTAGTCAGTACCGGCAGTTGGACAAAGGACCGTTCCGAAATCGTAAAACGGCTTATCCAATCGATTACTCAGGCGGAAGGCTATATCGCTCGTCACCAGGATGAGGCCAAAACTATTGTCAGGAAACGGTTGAAATTTGATGATGCGTTTATGGAGAGGGTCTGGCAACGTTACCAGTTTTCGCTTTCTCTTGACCAGTCCCTCATCGCCGCAATGGAAGATGAGGCCCGGTGGATGATGAGCAACAACCTGACCAAAGAAAAGCAGGTTCCGAATTTCTTGGCTTATATTTCCGAAAATAGTCTCAAGGCGATAAAACCGGGGGCGGTAAATATTATCCGGTGAGGAAAGATACCCATTCAAATTATTATCCAACCCCTTGTTTTTTCTCCTTGACTCTTTTTTCCTCCTTATTTTATACTCCGTCAGTTATTATGCAAATAGCGTTCGTCGTTTAATATTCGGTATTCGGCGAAATTCATTTTCATGCTTCGCGGATCCCCGCTGGAAGCCGGCATGAGGGGTTAATATGAAAACTGAATTGGCGGATGATCTTGTTTACTTAGGGCTACTGGACAAGGCCAGGGAGATCTATGAGGAACTGGGAGAGCAGGCGGCCTTATCCTATATCAAGTACAGCCATCGCCTCCTCAGCAAAGTCTATCATCCCGATTTGAACCCTTCAAACGGGGAAAAGGCACTGAGGGCCCAGCAAAGACTGAATCAGATCAGTGAACGGATAAACCAGTTAACGGATAAAGATCTTGTTAATGTGCTTATCGAAAAAAAACTTCCGGCCTGGAGAAAGGAAGAACCGGAAAAGAAGGACAAAATAAAGATCCTGGTCGTGGAAGACGAATTCGGTCTTCATGAAATATTCCGGGAAATCTTCCGCATGGAAGGTTACGATGTGCGGATCGCCACCAACGGTCTTAACGGCTTTGAGCTCTACAATAAGTTCAACCCGGACCTGGTCTTCACGGACATTATCATGCCTGAAATGGACGGCTTGGAGTTGGTCGGTAAAATCAGGGAAATCGATCCTCGGATCAAGGTCATTTATATGAGCGGTTTCTTTGGAATGAAAAATGTAAAGGACAGGATCAGAGCGGAGGTTGAAAACTACGGCTATCTTACCCTTTCAAAGCCCTTCAAGCTCAGTTATATGCTGGAAGTCGTCAAAGATTATCTGGCCCAATAAGAACCCATAAATAAAGTGGCAAGATGTAAGTATGAAAAACTTCAAAATGGCTATGGGCGATAGGCTATGGGTTATGGGCGAGGAAAAAGCCTGAAATCGTTTATCCTATTGCCTCTGCCCATCGCCGGTCGCCTGGTGAAGCATTTTCATGAGTTGTGTCGCCCCAAAGGGGAGGAGGATTTATTAAGGCAATCCTTCAAGTCTTCTATTAATGCCGGCGGATCAAACCCCAAGGCAAAGGCTTTGCTGCTGTCCAGAGAGACATCGGCCGACCGCGGGGCCGGCAATACGATATCCTTTTGATAACAAGGGATCAGCTTGGCATCAGGGGCTCCAAGCACTTTTTGCAGGAGAAGCCCGAAATTATATCGGGAAATCCGTTCCCTTCCCCCCAGATGAATGATTCCCTCGGCCTCGTCCATGGCCAGAAAAAGCCCCTGGGCGGCGGTCTTTCCGCTGACCGGTGTTCGGAATTCATCCAAAAATAACTTTAAATATCGATTTTCTTTCATGGCCTTGAGCATGGGTTGCATAAAGCTTTGGGCCGCCGGGCCCGGATTCCCGAACATTAGGGGTAAGCGGCAGATAATCGTCTCCGGATACCTCTTTCGCATCCCTTCCTCGGCCAGAACCTTTTGCTCCCCGTAAACATTAATGGGGCATGGGGGATCGTCTTCCGCGTACGGGGGATGTAAGCCGTCAAAAACCAGGTCCGTAGAGGTAAAGACCAGGGGAATTTTATAATCGGCGCAGAGACCGGCCAGGTTCAGGGAAGCCTCCACATTGACGGCCCGGCTTTCCTCCTTGTTGAGTTGACAAAAATTGGGCTCCGCTATAGCCGCCGTGTGAATGACCGCCTCGGGGCGAATGGTCTCAAAGAGTTTTTTTTGCTCTTTAAAATTTCTCAAATCACCCCGTATCCTTTTTATCCCCGGCGGGTTTATGGGGTGAGAAAAATATAACCCATAAATAGTCCACTCCGCGGCGGCCCGGCGACAGATATTCCAGCCTAAAAATCCACTGGCACCGGTGAGCAGGAGTTTTTTATTTTTAATCATTTCTCCCCATTTCGGACTTGGAACCATCCAGAGATATTTTTAATTTCGGTATTTATATACCACTGTTTTAACCGAATTGCCATTAACGAAAATTTATTCAAAGCCAGCCGCTCTGTCGAACCGAAACCTCCTTTTTTATTCCTTGACATAGCATGCTATCCGTGATATTGTGTTATCTATGATAATATCCTTTAAGGATAAAGGTACGGAGGATATTTACAACGGTAAGGCCACCAAAGCTGCAATCAGAACCTGCCCTAAACAAATCTGGAAAATAGTCGCACGAAAACTTGACCAACTGGATTCGATCTTGTCCGTTGATGAACTTCGGGTCCCCTCTGGCAATAGATTGGAGGCTTTAGCGGGACAAAGAAAAGGACAGTTCAGTATCCGAATAAATGACCCGTTTAGAATTTGCTTTAAATGGAGTGCAATCGGTCCGGAACTTGTTGAAATAACAGATTATCATTGACCTTTTTTAGAGGAGAATTTGCTATGGTTCGTATTCCAACTCACCGAGCACCTACACATCCCGGGGAGATGCTTTTTGAGGAGTTTTTAAAGCCGATGGGACTTACCCAACGGGAACTGGCTGACGCGATAAAGGTACCCTACCAACGGATAAATGAGATCATCAACGGTCGGCGCGGGATGACCCCCAGCACAGCTTTGAGACTATCCAAATTTTTTAACGTTTCAGCGGAATTTTGGATGAATTTGCAATTAAGATGGGATCTGTATTTTACCCGGCAGTCTGAAAGTAATGAACTTAAAAGTATCAAACCAAAATCGTCCCACCCGGTTTCGTTGAATGAATCAAGCGCCCAACATGGCGTTTAACAATGATTAAAAAAGTACAAAGTGAATCGTCTGTTATGCGCCCAGACTATGAAGAATAGTGTAACTAAATAAGTTCAACCAAATTGTCTTGGTGAGCGGGAAAAAGAAATAAGGACAAAACTAAGGGCGGCAAAAATTTAAGAAAAACCGGACAGCCCGAGCATGGCAAAATACGAATTATCGAGTATTTCAGAAGGTCCGGTTGTTTTGGATCAGGCTGCTGGGGCCCGAACATCCTAAAATACGCCTCTTTTGATTTGCTTAAAAGCTTATTTTTAAGGCCTCGAAGACCGGTTTAACCTCCCCTTTTAGACCCCATCATTTCGAAAATATCATTTCAATTCAACCCTCCGGACGTTCTGACCGACGTCTACAACTTAACTATTAATATAATAATTTAAATAAGTTATCTTTTTTATTTTCAGGAAATCGGTCTTGTTGTCAGAACCTAACAGAAATTCCCTGCAAAAAAAGCTTGACAACGGGAAAATAATTTTATAATCATAATTATAATTATGATTATGATTATAAAAACGATAATAGGGGGCCTATTTTGGATCGGTGTTGGAGTGCTCTTTTGCTCCGGTGGCCTGATGTATGGTCTTGGCGACTTCGGTCTGCCCGGTCCGGGCTTATTTCCATTCGTAGCCGGCCTTATCCTTGTCGGCCTTGCTCTCACGGTCATCGGCGATGCTATCGTGAAGCGCGGAAAGGTCGCCGGCGAGGAGTCAGGACGCTTCTTTCCGCAGAACGACAGTTGGAAAAGGGTAATTCAGGTCTTGTTTGCCCTCTGTTTGTATATTTTTGGAGTGGAGCGACTGGGATTTTTTTTGACAACGTTTATTTTCATGCTCCTCATGTTGAGGCTTGAACCCCGAAAGTGGCGGGTGACGCTACCGGCCGCCTTTCTCTCGACATTATTTTTTTACGCGCTCTTTGAGGTGCTGCTGAAGGTACCCCTCCCCCGGGGTATTCTTTGGTTCTGAATCAGGAGACATAGTTTTGGATATCCTTAGTCACGTTGGAATGGCCTTTTCGGTTGCACTTGAGCCCGTCAACCTTCTGCTCTGTTTCGTAGGTGTCTTGTGCGGGACGTTGGTGGGTGTGTTGCCGGGGCTGGGGCCAGCTACTACCATAGCCCTGCTCCTGCCGGCCACTTTCAGTTTGACAGCCGTTCAATCGATGATCATGCTCGCCGGTATTTTCTACGGTGCACTCTACGGTGGGTCTACCACCTCCATCCTCGTCAATATCCCGGGTGAAGCCGCCTCGGTCGTTACATGCCTCGACGGATATCAGATGGCCAGGAAAGGCCGGGCTGGCCCGGCCTTGGCGATATCCGCGATCGGTTCTTTCGTTGGGGGCACCTTTGCGATTGTCATGACCATGTTCCTTGCACCACCACTCTCCGAGATGGCGCTCAAGTTTGGTTTTCCGGAAAAGGTGGCTCTCCTCTTCTTCGGATTCACTATGGTGACGTACCTTTCGCGGGGTTCCATGGCCAAAGCCTTGATGATGGCAGCGGCCGGCTTGCTTCTCAGCACCATCGGAACCGATTTAATTTCAGCATCGCCGAGATTCACGCTGGGGATACTGGAACTGCAGGACGGCATTGGTATCGTTCCTGTGGTGATGGGTTTATTCGGTATTTCTGAAATCCTGCTCAACGTAGAACAGTCATCAGAGAAGATACAGGTTTTCAAGGCAAAGGTCAGCGATCTCTTCCTGACTAAAAAGGACTGGAAGGATTCCGCGGGCCCGGTGACCAGAGGAACACTCCTCGGTTTCCTGGTCGGGCTTTTTCCCGGAGCAGGTGGCGTGCTCCCTTCGTTCTTTTCCTATGCCTTGGAAAAAAGGATCTCAAAGCATCCGGAAACGTTTGGCAAGGGGGAGATAGCCGGGGTGGCCGGTCCCGAGACCGCCAATAACGCAGGCGGCCAGGCCTCCTTTATCCCGCTCTTGACGCTTGGGCTGCCCTGCACGCCGTCACTGGCCATAATGATGGGTGCCCTGATGATCCACGGCCTTGCGCCGGGACCTCTCCTTATGAAGGAAAACCCGGACCTATTCTGGGGGACCATCGGGAGCATGTATATTGGGAACGCCATGCTGGTGCTGCTCAACCTCCCACTCATTGGGGTTTGGGTAAAGATCCTGAAGGTACCCTATTTCCTTTTGGCGCCCCTGATCCTGCTGATCTGCCTTATTGGGGCCTATTCGCTCAACAACAGTATGGTGGAAGTCGGTATCATGGCGGCCTGCGGCTTGCTCGGCTACGCTATGAAAAAATTTTCATACGAGCCCGCCCCGCTTGTTCTGGCCCTGGTACTCGGCCCGATGTTCGAAGAATCATTACGTCAATCTCTGATCCTCTCTAACGGCAATCCGATGATTTTCCTCACGAGGCCCATTGCAGCAGTGCTCGTGGTGATAGCTATAATGCTTCTAATATCGCCATTCGTTTTTAAGCAGAAATCAAGGCTTACCGGAGGGGAGGAAGACTGAGATGACCACGCATCGGGGCATTCAGAAGATCGTAACGCACCGGAACCTGCGGCAGACAGTCTATCAGCGTGTCCGCGGCATCGTTCTCAGTAATGATGTCCAAGCCGGAGCCAAGATCAACGAAGAAATGATCGCCGGTCAACTGGGCGTCAGTAAGACGCCAGTACGAGAGGCGTTATCGAAGCTGGCCCATGATGGCGTTGTTCGGATAATCCCAAACAGGGGAGCATTTAAACTGGCCCTTTCGGGGAAAGAGATCGAGGAGATCATGCTGATCAGAGAGGTCCTCGAGGGGCTCTGCGTGCGCTTGGCCGCAAAAAACGTCACCGCTGCGAGTATAAGAAAACTGAAAGCGTTGCTCGACGATTTCGAGAAAGAGGCAAGCTACACAGACTTTTCAACCTATGCCAGAACACACCAGAAGTTTCACCAAGTCATTTATAATCTTTCCAGGAGCCCGCGACTCAGGCATCTGATTGAAAGTATGTACGAGCTGTCCGATCTGCTCAGAACGCGCTATTTCAGCAAACCCGAACGCGTAGCGCAGTCGCTGCAGGGGCACAGGGAGCTTATCGCAGCACTGGAGAGGGAAGACGGGACCGGAGCGGAGGAGATTCGAAAAACGATGGTGCGTAATGCCGCCAGATATCTCACCAAGGAGGCTGAAAAGTGACGAACAATGCAATAATCCTTCCTGATGGCATAGACGCGTTCAAACATCAAATCCGCGCCTGACTGATTAAAGTTTCCAGACGAATGTGAATGGTTTTCAAGCCCCTTCGAGGGGCTATTATTTTCAACCCTCCCGCTCTGCCGGAGGGTTTTGACTAAAAAATAGAGGGGAGATTGCCATGAAAAAGTCCGTAATAATAGTTTTCTTGTTCTTACTGCTTCTGTTTCCTGCAAAGGGTGTGAAGGCCCAGGGACAGGATTATCCAACGAAACCCATACAACTCCTGGTCGGGTTTGCAGCGGGAGGGCTCGCTGATACGACGGCGCGTGGGCTGGCGAAACAACTCGAGGCTGCGCTCGGACAGCCGGTCCTGGTTGTCAACAAGCCGGGAGCGGGTGGAGCCCTCGGCGTGATGGCGGTCAAGGCGGCAAAGCCTGACGGCTATACGATAGGCATATGCCCTACGGTGGTCTATACCTACAATCCCCTGGTCCAGAAGGTTCAATACAGTACCGACGATTTCAAATTCTTCGGGGCAGCAGGCAAAACCCAGGAGGCATTTGTCTCCGCGCCGGATAGCCCCTGGAAGGACTTTAAGGGGCTGGTGGAATATGCGAAGAAACATCCGGGGCTCTGCTATGCTTCCATGCAACCCGTAGGCGAAAAGATCGCCAGTTACATCGCTAAAAAAGAAGGTGTTCAGTGGCGGGGTATCCCCACTAAAGGCGGTGAAGAGGTGATGACGGCGATCCTCGGGAAACATGTCGATTTCGGGTACAGCGGTGGCATCCACGCCTCTTTTGTGAGGGCCGGTAAGATGATCACCCTTGGCGGCACTGGCGACAAGCGACTCCTGGGCTCCCCGGAGGTGCCGACTCTTCAGGAACAAGGCTATGATATCCAGATCATCACCTACATGTTATTGTCGGCGCCCAAGGCCACACCGGATCCCATCATAAAAAAGTTAGAAGAGGCGACCAAGAGAGCCGCGAAGGATGCAGCTTTTCTGGAGTTACTCGAAAAGAAACTACAAATCTCTGCCACGTATCTTGACAGCGGGCAGACGGAAGAACACCTGAAATCACAAATTAAGATGATGAAGAAGCTTGTCCAGCAATAGCAGAAAACCGGATGGGGCCGCCCGCTGAGGGAGGGACTTGAATTGAAAAACGAGGAATAAAAAATGAATAGAGAAGCAAAAGCAAACAATATTTTAGTGTTAGGGTTAGATGGCATGGATCCACGCTTGTCTAAAAAGTTTGTCGAGAAAGGAACAATGCCCAATCTAAAAAAATTAATTGAACGGGGTGCTCAAAGAGAAGATTTGCAGATGTTAGGAGCAATGCCTACGATCACACCGGCACAATGGACTACATTAGCAACCGGTGCATATCCGGAAACCCATGGGATTACCGACTTCTGGAACCAAAGTAAAGAAGATCTATCGGCGATGGTCTACTCCTTAGACTCCAAAATGTGTCAAGCTGAGCAAATTTGGAATTGTTTCGCAGAAGCCGGTAAAAAAACACTCGTCTGGCACTGGCCTGGTTCTGCCTGGCCTCCGACTTCCGATAACCCCAACTTATATGTTGTCGACGGCGCCCAACCGGCCGCGGTAAATATGAGTATTGCAAATGTTGACGGTGAAAAAATGGTGTTGGCCTCTAAGGGGGTTAAAAATGTCGGATATAAAGCGAGCACAACGGAGGATACTGGATCTGGCTGCGTAATCCAGGACTTGCCGGAAGAAGATAATAGTGCAGGCTCCTTCCTCCTTGAACGTCACAAAAAGAAAACGGTTGTAAATCTATTTTTGAGTTTAGAAGAAGGTGCTGCCGGGTTAGATAATATTCCTTATGACAAAGTAGTAAGCCCAATCAAAGAAGCTAACGGCTGGACCAATGCTCCGGAAGGCGCATTGGAATTCTACATTATAACTTCCAACGGTCTGGTGAGAAGGCCGGCACTCATTTTAAAGGATGTAGCAGGTATCTATGATACTGTAGCAATCTACAAATCTAAAAAAGATGCTGAACCATTCGTAAAAATGAAAGAAAAGGAATTTGCCTTTGCAGTCATTGATGATTGTAATGTAGATGGCAAACAAGTGCCATGCACTCGAAATTATAAACCCTTGGAAATCGCTCCGGATGGTTCTCGGGTAAGATTATGGATGAGTACTGCTCTTGATATCGCCAACGATGTAAGATGGTCTCCCAAATCCATATATCAAGACCTAATCCGCCATGTCGGTTATGTGCCATCTTTCTGCCAAATGGGCGGTTCGAACTACGAGAACTGCTCCGAACTGTTAAATCCGGTTTGGGCAAATTACATAAAATGGCAAGCGGATGCCTTGAACTACATGATTCAGGAGCAGGGCATCGAAGTGATCTTCTCCCATATTCACTTTATTGACCACCAGGGGCACTTATATTGGAACTTCGCTTTGGAAAAAGAAGGCGTCGGTAATGATGCGGGGTTGTACCAGGCATTAATCGAAAAAGTATACAAAGATGCAGATGACTATATTGGTGCATTCTTGCATTTATTGGAAGAGGACTGGACGATTTTCATCACTTCAGATCATGGTTTACAAATTCATTCGGAAGAACTTCCGTTGATTGGCGACGGCATGGGCTGCAACGTTAGAGTCATGCAGGAATTAGGTTATACCGTCCTCAAGAAGGACGAAAATGGCAATGAACTGAGAGAAATCGACTGGGAAAAAACAACTGCCGTTGCAACAAGAAGCAGCTATATTTGGATTAACCTTAAAGGCAGAAATGACACAGGTATTGTAGAGCCGGAAGACCAATACGCGTTTGAAGAGAAGATCATTGATGATCTATATAACTATAGACATCCTAAAACCGGCAAACGGGTTATTGGTATCGCGATAAGAAATAAGGAAGCTCAAGTTTTAGGTTTGAGCGGTGATGAAACCGGCGATATTGTCTATATGTGCAAGGAAGGTTGCTGTAGAGAACATGGTGAAAGTATGTCCACTTATTATGGTTACTTTGACACTTCTATTTCTCCAATCTTCGTTGCTGCCGGTAAAGGCTTGAAGAAGGGCTTTACGACCACTCGTGTAATTCGTCAAGTTGATTTCGCCCCTACCCTGGCAATTTTAGGCGGGGTAAGAATACCAGCTCAATGTGAAGGTGCTCCGGTTTACCAAATTTTGGAGCAAGAACTTTAAAAGACAGGAGATCGTGTTGAAGCTTACGGCCTTAAATGAAGGGACTTTCGAGGAGAAGATCTATGACAATTCCGAGACCTGCTTGGTAGTCTTTAGCAGAAAAAATTGCCATGTCTGCGCGGAAGTTGTTCCTATGGTTGAGGAAACCGCGGAAGAATACAAAGATAAACTGGGCTTTTATCAAGTTGATGTAGAGGAAGAAAGGGACTTGTTTAATAGGTTTTCGTTCAGAGGGGTGCCGCAACTATTGTTGTTCAAGAATGGCGAATATCAAGGCAAGATGTCCGGTATGGTTGAGGAAGAACAGTTGAAAGAAAAAATTGAAGAAATCCTATTTTGAGACCTATCAAGAAGGGGTGACCCTGTTGCCGACTTACGATTTGATAATTATCGGAGGGGGTCCCGCGGGTCTGGCGGCGGGAATCTACGGTGCCCGGTCAAAGCTTAAGACCGTGATCTTAGAAAAAGGTGCGGTAGGCGGGTTGGCGTTTACAACAAGGGAGATCGTGAACTACCCGGGTTATAAGTCTGCAACTGGACCGGAACTGATGAAAATTATGGCGGCTCACGCTGAAGAATTCGGCGCCGAAATAATAAAAGAGCAGGTAACTGAGGTCGAATTAGACGATGAAATAAAAATAATCAAAACCAAAAAAGGCAACACCTATGGGGCAAGAGCCGTGATACTGGCTACCGGGTCCCAGCCCCGTATGCTTAACATACCCGGGGAAGGGAAGTTCAGGGGCAATGGGGTATCCTACTGCGCCACATGCGACGCCGATTTTTACAAAGACCTTACGGTGGTGGTGGTCGGTAACGGAGATGCCGCGATAGAAGAAGCTATCTACATCACAAAGTATGCCAGCAAAGTCCTTGTAATTGTAATCCACGACGAGGGAATTGTGGACTGCAACAAGTTCAGCGCCGAAAAAGCTTTCAAAAATAAAAAGATAGAGTTTCTATGGAACGCCACCCTGACTGAAATAAAAGGGGAAGAAATAGTCGAAGAAGTAGTAGTCAAAAACTTAAAGACCGGAGTCCTTAGAGAAATCAAGGCCGAAGGCGTCTTTATATATGTAGGAATGGTACCTGAGACGAAAATTCTGCAAGATAAATTAGCCTTAGACGAGAGAGGATACATAATAACCAACGATATTATGGAAACCTCTGTAGACGGCGTATATGCTGCAGGAGACTCCAGAGTCAAATACCTGCGTCAAGTGGTAACAGCAGCCTCTGACGGTGCTATAGCCGCGGTCGGTGCTGAAAGATATCTGCTCGAAGAAGATGATTTTAAAGAGAAGGTGTTAGGTGTAAAAAAGCCTGTAGTTCTTGCTTTTTGGAGTCCCACGGATGAAAAAAGCATTGGGGCCGTGGCAAAGCTGGAACAGGCTGTAGCAGAAACAGGCGAAAAAGTCAGGCTGGTTAAAGTGGATATGTCAAGGAAGAAACGGTTGGCCCAGAGGTACAATGTGGCGAGAATACCGGCGGCTTTGTTGTTGAAGGAAGGAAAGGTTATCCGTGATCTTTCCGGAGACTTCTCAGAGGTTTGGACAGAGGAATTTAAATAAGAACACTTGGGAAACAGGAAAAAGCTTAAGGCCCTTATAATCCGGATATCCTTCTCCGGTCCGCAAGATCCTTCCCGTCTTTTCGCGTGAAATACCAGAAATAAAGAAGACCACCGACCCCAACCAGGGACAGGCAAAAAAACATCGTGGGATAGCCGGTGTAGCGGGCCACGATGCCCATAACCAGAGGACCCAGGAACAGGCCGATATCCGAGACAGCATAAAAAGTCGCCACCACAGGAGAGGGAGAGGAGCCTGCACGTTCAAGGGCAAAGGCCATTAAAGAAGGGATAAGAAAGGCATGGCCGGTCCCCCACAGGGCGGCAACGAAAAGAAACAGGGGTTGCGTTCTTGAAAAGGCGAGCAGGCCCATCGCTACAGCACAAATGAGAATGGAGGGGTAAATCACGCGTTTCTTGTTGGAGACATCCATGATCCTGCCGCCCAAAGTCCGGCTCAGAATAAGCATAATGGCCATGACGGTAAAGAAGAGCCCTGGATTGGTCACGCCCCGGCTCGTGGCATAAAGAGGAAAGAAGGTAGTCAGCGAGGCCCAGATAAAGATGGACATTAAGCTGATGATGGAGGGGGGCAGAGCCCTACGGCTTAGCAGGAAACCGTCACTATGGGCGTCTCCGGCAGGTAAAGGCTTCCGGACTGGACCCAATAAACCTGAACCGAAAAGCATGCCCGATGAAACAACGGTGCAGACCAGAAAAAGGTGTGTAAAGCCGAACCGGTTGACCAGTACTATCCCGAGGGGCGGAGCGATGACACCGGCTATGTTCATGGAAAGGGCAAAATAGCCAAGGATGCGGGCCCGGTGGCCGACCTCGCTGCTGTTGACCACATAAGTCGTGGAGGCCGTATGGAAGAAACCGAATCCGACCCCTTGAACGATTCTGACCAACAAAAGAGGCCAGAAGGGCGGGATCCAAATATAGGCCAAGGAGCTTAAGGTATAGAAGACGGCCCCGACAATCATGAAGGTCTTCTCTCGGGCCTTCATGAGGGCCCTCCCGACCAGGGGTCTGGATATAAGGGAGGCGAGGCCCAAAACCCCGACCAGAACCCCTATTTCTATTTCTGTCGATCCTAACTTCTTAAGATAGATCGGAAGCGTCGGGAAGAGAAGTTGCAGGACCGAAGTAAAGGCAAATTGCGCCAGAAAGGCCAGAATGAAGTTACGGGTGAAAAGGGTTCGGGGGGTCTGCATGTTGATTTCCTGTCGGGGAATAACTGATTTCGCCGCCGTTACTCCGGCAACCAGATGAGCCAGGAAGACATAAATCTTGACGACCCGTTAGCCGGGAAAACGTCTGGTCTGCCCGGCAATCCGACAGGAGTGTGACTGAGAACAGCTACCAAAGGTTTTATTTCTTTCGACCGAAGAAAATGAGCACCAGGGCTTCGGACACTTGCTGGAAACTTAAACTTAGCAATAGCCGGCCAATCTGTCAACATAATTGACCATCTTGCTTCCTTTCACTTTTTAACCTTTATTTCGGCCTGCTCCTGAAGGCCAATTTCTCCATTGACTCGCGGGTTGCGATATGGGTAATATGCCCTAATGTTATGCAGCAACAAGGCCCAAAAGGAGAAAAGGGATGGACGGTTTCGGATCGGAGAAGGCGCTCAGTTTCACAGAATCGGTAATACGGGATATGACCCGGGTCTGCATTGCGCACCAGGGGATTAATCTCGCCCAGGGTTTTCCCGATTTTCCCGCGCCCCCGGAGATCAAGGAGGCCGCCGTTCGGGCCATCCGGGAAGATTTCAATCAATATGCCATTACCTGGGGGACACCGGCCTTACGCCGTGCCATTGCGGAGAAATTTGCCCGTTACAACGGTCTTGGGGTGGACCCCGAAAGGGAAATCACGGTTTGTTGCGGCGCGACCGAGTGCATGATCGCCTCCCTCATGGCCATCGTTAATCCGGGCGACGAGGTGATTATCTTTGAACCTTTTTATGAAAACTACGGCCCGGATTCCATTCTCTGCGACGCTGTTCCGAGGTTTATTACGCTCCATGAGCCTGACTGGCGGTTCGATGAGACGGAACTGACAAAGGCCTTCAACAACAAGACCAAGGCCATTATCATCAATACACCGAATAACCCCAGCGGCAAGGTGTTCTCACGGGAAGAGCTTGCCTTTATCGCCGGACTCTGCCAGAAATGGGGCGTTGTGGCCGTAACCGATGAAATCTATGAACACATCCTCTACGACGGAGCGCAGCACGTCAGCATGGCTTCCCTTCCAGGCATGGAGCAGAGAAGCGTTACCATCAACTCGATCTCGAAAACCTACAGCCTCACCGGATGGCGGGTCGGCTGGGCCATTGCCTCCCCTGTTATTACCGCGGCCATCCGCAAGGTTCATGATTTCCTTACCGTCGGGGCACCGCATCCCCTTCAGGAGGCTGCGGCCGAGGCTTTGAAAATCAACGACTCGTATTACCAAAATCTGGCTATGGAATATACGCAAAAGCGGGATTTCCTCTTTTCCGCCCTCACTGAGGCCGGCTTCAAGGCTTTTAAACCCCAAGGGGCCTATTACATCATGACCGATGTGAGTCACTGGGGGGTAACCGATGATGTGGCCTTCGCCCTTCAACTGATCAAGGAGGCCAGAGTGGCAACAGTACCGGGGAGCGCTTTTTACAGTTACCCCGAGCTTGGAAGGTCAAAAATCAGGTTCTGTTTTCCGAAGAAGATGGAAACGCTTATGGCGGCGGCTGAGGGACTTCGCAACTTCCGAAAAAAATAGGCACCGGGGCAGCCGAGCCGGGGCAGGCTCTCTCCTGGCTTTCGAATTCCAGAATTTCAACTCATGCCACCACTCCTGGGATGGACAATGTCCTTTGCCGGGGATCGCCTCCAGAGACAACCTTCAGGTGATGCAATGGAATTTAGCGCGGGCGGAGATTCTTGATTTCTACCAGTTCATCCGGATCACCGCTCCCATCGGTCCAGCGGACCTTGTAAATTCCATCGCCTTCTTTGGAAATAATTTTTCCATTGTACCATTTCCCTTTATAAAAACCTTGCACCAACATTTGCTCGGGGTTCAGCCATTCATCCGGGTCGTCTGAGCCGTCCAACCAGGTAACCTTACACAGATGGTCCTTTACCTCGATGACCTTGGCCTTGTAGAGTCCTCCTTTATAAAGGCCGGTAACGATCTGGCCTACCTTGCAGTACTCGGCGAAAACTTGAGTGGATCCCAGGATAAGTGTGGTAACAAGAAGAATGGCGAAAAAAGTTTTTATTTTCATGACGATATTCCTCCTTTTGCAGATAATCCGTTTAAAGTGTCAAATGCGGGTTTTATTCGGATAAATATGTAACACAATACTCGCCTAAGTCAAGGGTAAACTGCCGGACGACATTCATCATTACTGATCCTGCGATGCCGAAAGTCCGGGACACCAAGGGCCGGGGCGGTTATTCTGATCTCCCCTCTCAGGCTGTCTCTCGCCCGCTCACTTCATTCGTTCGAGCTCTCAGAGTTCTCAGAGAAGAAATTTCTTTTTGGCTGTCCCCTGCAACGGACATCCAAAACCCTTCTCGGCCTGATGCCGGGAGCGCGGCAGCGCCGGGCCGGCTTTTTATTGCAGACCCCTCAACCGCAATGAAAAAGACATTTGCCTTTCTCTGTGCCCTCCGCGTGCTCAAGTGACCGGATGGAACGGGCGAGAGAAAAATTGTCCGTGTCTGCCCCGTGAAATGTCTTTGCATTTCAATTTCACTGGAGTGGGTCCGTGGCTAATAATTCCTGCCTTAAACCCTGCCATCCGCGACATCCGTGCCAAAAATATCTTCTCTCAACTTTTCCATTGACTTTCCCCTAAAAAGCGGAAAATCGGGTTTAACCTAAAGGAGAAACGGGCAAGATATGGCAAAAATTTCCAGCCCCCATAAACCGGGCGACTCAAGTCCGCGATGGGGTCAAACGTTGGTCGGCCAAGAAAAAAGCTTTGATCCCAAGCAAGATAACAAGTGGGCCGTTAAAAGAAACGTGCTTTTTAGCCAGATTGACCAAATAGACCAAAAACTCGGGCAATCGAGCATCTACGGAGATGAAGGACAACGCCTCCCTTTTAGTTCTATATTTCAGAACTTTTCTCTTGACACGAAAAATAGAATCGGGTAGCCTATATTATGCATGTGATTGCCCGAAAGGTTCTGAATGATTTTTCCCGCAGATATCCAAAGTCCAGAAAACCCCTGGAATACTGGTGGACCGTCTGTAGTAAGAATCAATTTTTAAATTTTGCGGAATTGAAAAAAACTTTTGGAACAGCCGACCTGATCAATAATTGTCTTGTTTTTAATATCGGCGGCGGTAAATACAGGCTGGTGGTCCGGGTAAATTTCTTCGCTCAAAGGATGTGGATTAAATACATTTTGAGTCACGAAGAATACGAAAAGCTTATTTTAAAAGGAGATCCAAAATGCCGTTAGCCCGGGAAAAGGATTTTTCAAAAGACTTATTTCCGTTGAAGGTCATAAAGAACGAAGAAGAATACCAGGATGCCCTGAAATCCATGGAGGCGGCTTTTGACGCAACGGAAGGCCCCCTCGCGGATTATGCCGAGACCCTGACCCTTCTGATTGAAAAGTATGAAGAATCCCTTCATGCCCTCCCTGAAGCCTCCGGAATAGAGGTACTAAAATTCTTAATGGATCAAAACGAATTAAAACAAAAGGATCTGGCCGAAGTTTTAGGCGGCAAATCCACTGTCTCCGAACTGCTTCACGGCAAGAGGCCTTTAAACTTAAACCATATAAGAGTGTTGGCCAAGCGATTTAATGTCAGACCGGCGACATTTGTTTAACTTTACCTCACCGGCGGGATGACCTGGAAAAAAAATACGATGGAAAAAATATTATAGACTCTGTGGCCAAAAATTAAAATGAGATTCAGCTAAAATATCATGTTAACCGCCTACTTTTCAAGGCTGCAGGAAATTGCCGGCCAAGGTGACGCCCGGGAAGAAAGCTATTATCCGGCCCTGGAATGGCTATTGAAAGAGTTTGTCGAGAATCGCGGCAAGTCGAACGTCCATATAACCACCCTGCCCAAAAAGACCGAAGCCGGGAACCCGGATTTCCGGGTCTGGGACGGCAAACAGCATATCATCGGATACATCGAGGCTAAAGAGCCAAGCCACGAGTATCTGGACCAGATCGAAACGTCCGAACAGCTTAAACGCTATATCCACACCTTTCCCAATCTGCTTCTGACCAACTTCTTTGAATTTCGCCTCTACCGAAACGGGACCCTGATAGACAAAGTCCTGATCGGCCGGTCTTTCTGGATTTATAAGATCAAGCGGATACCTCCGGCAGAAAATGAAGAGGCCTTTTTGAATCTCCTGGATAAATATTTTTCCTTTGCTTTGCCCAAACTCTATGAGGCCAAGGCCCTGGCCATTGAATTAGCCAAGAGGACCAGGTTTTTAAAAGAGTGGGTGATCACCGAAGAGCTTAAAAAGGAGGAAAAAGATAAAAAAGGATTTATTTCAGGTTTCTATCAGGCCTTCCGGGAATACCTGATCCAGGGATTGTCTCGTGAGGATTTTGCCGATCTCTATTCCCAGACCATCGCCTATGGTCTTTTTGCGGCCCGGACCCGCATGGAGACCTTTAACCGTAAACTGGCTTATGACGGCATTCCCCCGACTATCGGTATCCTTCGAGACCTCTTTCATTTTATTTCGCTGGGGAATCTTCCCAAACAAATGGAATGGGTCATCGACGATCTGGCCGAAGTCCTGGCCGTTACAGATGTCCAGGCCATCCTTCACGGATATTTCCATGAAGGCAAAGGCAAAGACCCTATCGTTCATTTTTATGAGACCTTTTTGACCGAGTACGACCCAAAAACCCGGGAGCGCCGGGGGGTCTATTATACCCCGGAACCGGTGGTCTCCTTTATCGTTCGATCCATCAATCAAATTCTCAAGGGATCATTCGCCAGAAAAGACGGCTTGGCCGATGGACAAGTAACCGTTCTGGACCCGGCAGCCGGAACCCTCACCTTTTTGGCGGAAGCCGCCTCGTTGGCCGTTTCGGAATTTGGGGATAAGTTCGGGCAAGGCGGAAAGGAGGCCTTGATCCGGGACCATATCCTGAAAAATTTTTATGCCTTTGAGTTGATGATGGCCCCTTATGCCGTTGGCCATTTAAAAATGGCCTTTCTCCTTGAAGAACTGGGCTACCGTCTTGGCGAAAAAGACCGGATCAAACTTTATCTGACCAACACGCTCGAAATGGAAGATCTGGCTCAGACTGAATTTCCTGGAATGGCCTCGTTATCGGAAGAATCCCACCTGGCCGGAAGGGTTAAAAAGAAACAACCCATTCTCGTCATCCTCGGCAATCCTCCTTACTCAGGCCATTCCACCAACATTGGAAAATGGATTTTGAAAGAGATTAGAACCTATCATCAAGTTGATGGGAAGCCATTGGGAGAAAAAAATCCTAAATGGCTCCAGGACGATTACGTCAAGTTCATCCGTTTCGGCCAATGGAAAATCGATCAGGCCGGGGAAGGGGTTATCGGCTTTATCACCAACCATAGCTATCTCGACAATCCCACCTTTCGAGGAATGCGCCGTTCCCTCATGGGGAGTTTTGATGAAATCTATGTCTTAGATCTCCACGGCAACTCTCTGAAGAAGGAAAAATGTCCCGACGGGTCCAAGGATGAAAACGTTTTTGATATCAAACAAGGGGTAGCCATTGCCCTTTTTATCAAGAAGAAGGGCAAGAAAAAAGAGTGCCGGGTCTTCTATTCCGAACTTTGGGGCAGGCGGGAAGAAAAATATGCCCGACTCGTCAAGGAAGACGGAAAAAGTATTCCTTGGCAGGAGATAAAACCAAAGCCTGGCTTTTATTTCTTTTTGCCCAGGGATGAAAATCTTCTCGAACAATATGAACGCTATCCAAAGATAACCGATATCTTCCCGGTCCATAGTGTTGGGATCGTTACGGCCCGGGATTCCCTGACCATTCGTTGGAACAAAAATGATGTCTGGACCACGGTCATGAATTTTTTCCGGTTGGAACCGGAGATGGCCCGCACGGCCTACCGTTTGGGGAAAGATGCCCGGGACTGGAAAGTTGAACTGGCTCAAAAAGATTTGACCGGCAATGGTCTTGACAGAAAAAATATAGTTCCGATTCTCTACCGGCCTTTTGATGTCCGCTATACCTATTATACCGGCAAGTCACGTGGGTTTCATTGTATGCCTCGACCAGAGGTAATGCGGCATATGTTGCAAGAGAATTTAGGTCTGATTACCTGCCGTCAAATTTCTTCTGACAGTTGGCACCACGCATTAGTATCATCCTCTCTTTCCGATGATTCATTAGTTTCAAATAAAACTAAAGAAAGGGGCTATCTCTTTCCCCTTTATCTCTATCCACAATCCCAAAAAAAATCCGGCAATCCTCACAAAAAAACTTTCGGAAACTTAATGCTGCTTTTTGAATCCCAAACTGACTATGAGATTAAGAAACCAAATATTTCCTCAACTTTTTTGGATCAACTTAAAAAATCTTACAAAAAAAATATCTATCCAGAACAAATTTTATTCTATGTGTATGCTGTTCTGTATTCCAAGCAATACCACTCGCAATATTTTGAATTTCTAAAAAGGGATTTCCCGCGCATACCTTTTACGACTGAATATCCCCTGTTTTTAAAGGCCGCCCAATATGGGCAGCGGCTGGTGGATCTCCACCTTTTAAAGGCTGCGGAGATTGATCCACCTACTTCCCGTTTTCAAGGACAAGGAGAAACAAAGGTGGAGAGGCAGATATATGACCGCGAAAGCCGGCGGGTCTATATCAATAAATCCTGTTATTTTGAGGGAGTCCCGGAGGAGATCTGGGAATATATCATTGGTGGATACCAGGTTTGCGACAAGTGGTTAAAGGACCGAAAGGGACGGGTTTTGCAACTCGACGAGATCAAACAATATTGTCAAATGGTAACCGCCCTCAAAAAAACCATCGAAGTTCAAAAAGAACTGGATACTCTTTTCGAAAAGCTGGAGAAAAAAACGATCCTGACTGAATAATGGCATAACTTCCTGGCCGGTGATATCAATAACTGGGTCGGGGCACACGAAGTGATGAATTCGGTTTGAACGGCATTGGGCTCGACCCCCTCCAACTGTGGGGCCTCTTAGGAAAATCGGTTAAGAAAACCGGTTCCAATGCATAGTGCGGAAAAGGGGGCGACCTTGTCCTCTTTATCCACAGCTTGCTTTCGCGATATAGCCTTGCCCCTGAGTGTCTTCAAAATCCATGGTGCGGTCGATGGCGCCGCCCTCGGCGATCTCGATAAACCGGTTGGCCACGGTGGCAACGAACTCCTGATCATGCGAGGCAAACAGGATCACCTCACTGAAGGCAATCAATGCATCATTGAGGGCGATGATCGATTCCAGGTCCAGGTGGTTGGTCGGCTCATCAAGAATCAGGACATTGGCTCCGGTCAGCATCATACGCGACAACATACAACGGACCCGCTCGCCGCCGGAGAGGACGACTGTCTTTTTCAGGGCCTCTTCACCGGAGAAAAGCATTCGGCCTAAGAAGCCGCGCGCAAAGGTTTCACCCTCCGTGGGCGGTGTATACTGGCCCAGCCATTCAAGCAAGGTCATCTCTTGCGCAAAAAATGCGCTATTCTCCTGGGGGAAATAGGCACTGGTAATGGTCACCCCCCAGCGGTAACGGCCGCTGTCTGGTTCCAACTCGCCTGCCAGAATCCGGAAAAGGGTCGTTCGGGCAAGATAGGTTTCGCCGGTAAAAGCGATTTTATCCCCTTTGCGCACTGCCAGGTCAAAATTATCCAAAACCTTGACCCCGTCAATCTCTTTGGTCAGCCCCTCAATGCTCAGGATGATATCGCCGCAAGCTCTCTCCGGTTTGAAGACCACATAGGGATATTTTCTGGATGAGACCGGCAAATCTTCCAGAGTGAGTTTTTCGAGCAGCTTCTTGCGCGACGTAGCCTGCCTGGACTTGGAGGCATTGGCGCTGAAGCGCTGAATAAAAGCTTTCAGTTCATCCGCCTTTTCCGATGCTTTGCGGTTCTCGTTCTGCTTCTGCTTTAAGTTCAACTGGCTGGCACGGTACCAAAAATCATAATTGCCGACATAAATCTGAATCCGTCCGAAATCGATATCCGCGGTATGCGTACAGACCTGATTCAGAAAATGCCGGTCATGGGAAACCACGATAACCGTATTGGCAAACCGTGACAGGAACTCTTCCAGCCATTGGATGGATTTCAGATCGAGGTTATTGGTCGGTTCGTCCAGGAGAAGCACATCCGGATTGCCAAACAGCGCCTGGGCCAAAAGGACACGGACCTTGTCACCCGCCTCCAGCTCCTTCATCTTTTTCGTCCGCTGATCATCAGAGATACCGACTCCGCTCAGCAGCACGGCTGCTTCGGCTTCGGCTTCATACCCGTTCATTTCCGCAAACGCACTCTCAATTTCAGCACAACGAACCCCTTCGGCTTCTGTT